>JAFXZW010000136.1 GCA_017541035.1 Eubacterium sp.
ATGTTATCAGACATATCCTTGTACCTCCTGGTATTTTTGTGTTGTGGTGACATCATTCTACCAACAGGTTAAGGGTATGTCTATTTTATTTTGAGAGAACAGACGCAAAACTGAATTTGCGCAAACTATTATACGTTATCTACCAGAATACCCGTTCCAGGGAAAAGGGTGATGCAAATATATTTAACCTGATTGATTACTCTCTTTTTGACGGGGTGATCGTTCTTTCGGATATGATCCAGACTCCGGGAGTGGAGAATGCAATTCAGGAGAAAATCCATTCCTGTTATTCGGGACCGGTTGTCTGTGTGGATACGGAGAGTGCGTATTTCACCACCTTCTGGACAGATGGGTATAAGGCGGTGTATGACACTGTCAGTCATATGATCGAGGAGCACGGGATGAAGGATATCGCATATCTGACCGGGAGGAAGGAACATGTGCATTCTATCCGTCGTCTGGAAGCCTATCGCGCCGCCATGGAAGCACATGGACTTCCCGTTCGTGAGGATCGTATCTTTTATGGGGATTTCTGGTATTTCTGCGGCACCGCCTGCGCGGAAGAGCTGCTGCGGGATCGGGAGCATCTTCCGGAAGCTGTCATATGCGCAAACGATCCTATGGCCATCGGTGTGGCGATTGGGATGGAACGGGCCGGAGTCAGGATACCGGAGGACATTGCCATCGTCGGTTACGGAACCTCGGAGGAGGGACGCAAGAGTCCATGCCCCATCACCTCTCCCTGGATACCGGGTGCTTATTACGGTGGTTTTGCGGTGGAAACCATATTTGGTTTGATGAAGGGCGAAAAACCGGCTGAAACGGATCCGGAAACCACTTTTTTCACCGGTGAAAGCTGTGGGTGCAAAATGAAAGAGGTGGATCCGGCTCTATCCCGCAGAAGCGAGTGGGCTACGGGCAATTCCGATGGGGGTTTCCAGTCTCTGCATGATTACCTGATGGAGGATATGCTGCTTTCCGAATCGCTGGAAGATTTTTTCCGTACGGTTTACGATTATGTTTATTTTCTGAATGGCGTGCGAAGGATGGATATCTATCTGGATGAACAGTGGAAGTATCCGGAACAGCTGGTGAAGAACATGTTCCTGACGGACGGTTATCCGGAGAAAATGTTGCATATCATGTCCTACGATATCGATCATTCCGGGGAAAGTGTGGGGCGAACCGGAAAGACGATTGAAACGGCCGCTTTTCTCAAGGATATGGAATCCGAGCGACCGGAAGGGCATTTTATTCTTCCTCTTTTTTTTGAAAATAAGACCTTTGGTTTTGCCGTATTCAGCTACGGCAATATCGCAAGATCCTATGATACCGTTGTCCGTTTCTGGATGTATTCGGTTTGCAGGGGTCTGGAGGCACTGCGCCGGACCATAGCCCTGAGATCCTTCAGTCTGCTGATGACTCCGGATCTGGAGCCGAAATTCCCGCTTCCCGATGAGGATTTTGATCGGGATCCCAACGGAAATGGACTGACTGAGGAGGAACGGGAGATCAGGGATGAGGTGGGAAGAATACTGGATGACAATCGTCTGACGTATCATTTCCAGCCCATTGTCCGTGCGGAGGATGGAGAAATCTATTCATATGAAGCACTGATGCGTTCCGGTTCCGAAAGAAAGATATCACCACTTCAGATCATCCGGTTTGCAAACAGCCTCGGACGTCTGCGTGACATTGAAAAGGCAACATTTCTGAATGTTCTCGGAATCGTAGATGAAAGGAACGAACTCTTCGGAGACAGGAAGATTTTTATCAACAGTATTCCCGGTATCCGCCTGAAGTACGGAGATCAGATGCTTGTTGATGATCTCCTCAGGAAGCATGCACAGCAGGTCGTGGTGGAACTGACCGAGCAGGCAGAGCTGGAGGATGATAAGCTGGAAGAACTTAAAACCCACTTAAGGGAACTGGGAAGCGGTGTCGCTGTAGATGATTACGGTACCGGTTATTCCAACGTCAGCAATCTGCTCCGGTATATGCCGAACTGTGTCAAGATCGATCGCTCCCTTCTTTCCGAAATTCAGAGTAATTCACAGAAGCAGCATTTTGTTCGGAATATCATCGAATTCTGTCATGAGAATAATATCCTTGCTTTGGCGGAGGGCGTGGAAACAAGAGAAGAGCTGCAGACCGTGATCCGCCTCGGCGCTGACCTGATCCAGGGCTTTTATGTTGCCCGTCCTTCCGCGGAAATCGTGAGCTCGGTTGACAGCGCGCTGAAAATGGAGATCTGCCGTTTCTACCGGGAACGGCTGGACGGACTCAGCGATCAGGTATACATTGCGGGTAAAACACCTCGCATTACCATGAACACGCTGATCAAGGAAGATAAGACAACCATCATCATCGGAGAAAAGGGAGCAACCTCCAGAGATGTTACCATAGCAGGCAACCCGAATGTGAGCTCCAACATTCATATCGAAGTAATGGAAGGGTATGACGGAACGGTCACCCTGGAAAATGTAACCCTTTCCAACCAGAAGCAGCGGCCCTGCATCCGTATGGCGGAAAATGCCTCCCTGCGTATCAAGCTGATCGGTGAAAACCGGCTGGAGGGCGGCGGCATACTGGTACCGGAAAGCTCAACCCTTACTCTGGAAGGAGAAGGGAATCTCCGGCTCCGTCTGAACGGAACCGAGCTCTTCGGTATCGGAAATGAAATAGGCCGGAGGCACGGAACCCTGGATTTCTATCAGGACGGAGAGGTATCCATCGAGTCCACCGGTAAGAGTATGGTGGGTATCGGATCCGGTCTCGGCGGCCCCATCGGCATTCATAAGGGAAGATATTCCATCTATATGAGCGGAAGCGAAGGGGTGGGTATCGGTTCGGTTTTCGGAAATGAAGATATTCAGATCCATGACTGTGATCTTTTTATGGATTATTCCTTCCGCGAAGGAGTCTGCATCGGCAGTACATATGGAAATGCCAGAATCGAAGCCATGAGAGCACTGCTGAGGTTTAACTGCGGCGGTACGAAGATCACGACCATCGGATCCATCAAAGGCGATAAAGCTGCGATCCTGCTGCACGATCTTTCGGTTCATATCAACCTGCGTTCTGACAGTTCAACAGCCTTCGGAAGTCAGGAAGGAGCCTCTGACATCGACGTCTGTTCCGTTGCGATCCGTTATAAATTTGCAGGGAAGGATGCACGGGTCTTCGGCGGCTTAAATCCAAATTCCGAGATTCATATGGATGATGCGGATCTGAGGGTAGAGATGAAGACCATACGGGGGACTTTGACAAATGCGCCGGAGGATCGCTGTCATATTGAACGCAGCATGGTGAATGTGGAGATCGACGCAGACGAGTAAAGAAAACCCTGATCACGGAAAATAAATGGAAATGATCGAAAAAAATAATAACTCCGTTATCATATTTCTTCTTGAAAAATGAAAGAAACCGCTGTATAATACGCGCTATATTCCGAAGGCGGTTTACAGAAGCGGCCATACGGCAGAAGGAGTGTGAGGATTATGGAAAAGAAATTAAAAGTCGGTGTTCTGGGCGCAACCGGTATGGTGGGCCAGCGTTTCATTTCCCTGCTGGAGAACCATCCCTGGTATGAAGTGGTAACCGTTGCGGCTTCTCCCCGCAGTGCAGGCAAAACCTATGCTGAGGCAGTGGAGGGGCGTTGGAAAATGGATACCCCCATCCCGGAAGCTGTTAAGAATCTTGTATTATATAATGTAAATGAGGTTGAAAAGGTGGCTGCGACCGTAGATTTTGTCTTCAGCGCAGTGGATATGACCAAGGATGAGATCAAAGCCATTGAAGAGGCTTATGCAAAGACCGAGACTCCTGTTGTTTCCAACAACAGCGCACATCGCTGGACACCGGATGTTCCCATGGTTGTTCCGGAACTTAACCCGGAGCATTATGAGGTGATCAAGTACCAGAGAGAGCGCCTCGGAACAAAGAGCGGTTTCATTGCAGTAAAGCCGAACTGCTCCATTCAGAGCTATGCACCGGCGCTTTTTGCACTGAAGGAGTTTGAGCCTCAGGAGGTAGTGGTATCCACCTATCAGGCGATCTCAGGAGCGGGAAAGACCTTTAAGGACTGGCCCGAGATGGAAGGGAATATCATTCCCTATATCGGCGGCGAAGAAGAGAAGAGCGAACAGGAGCCTCTCCGGATCTGGGGAAAGGTGGAAAACGGCGTTATCGTTAAATGTGAAGACGGGCCGAAGATCACCAGCCAGTGTATCCGTGTTCCCGTTCTGAACGGTCATACCGCAACGGTATTTGTCAACTTCAAGAAGAAACCGACGAAGGAAGAAATCATTGATCGCTGGAGAAACTTCAAAGGCGAGCCGCAGGAACTGAACCTTCCTTCCGCACCGAAGCAGTTTATTCAGTATCTGGAGGATGACAACCGTCCGCAGGTAGCGCTGGATGTGAATTTTGAAAACGGAATGGGTGTTTCCATGGGGCGCCTTCGTGAAGACAGCCTCTTTGATTACAAATTCGTGGGTCTTTCCCACAACACCCTGCGTGGCGCAGCCGGCGGAGCGGTGCTTTCCGCTGAGCTCCTCACAGCAAAGGGATATATCAAGGCAAAGGAAAACGAATGATCATAAGCAGGGCTTTTTATAAGCCCTGCTTTTATCTTTTGTGAAAGTGACAGACTTAAGGAGGGTCCGTTCCGTGTCGGCAGGGAAAGAAAAGCACGGAGAGAGAAAAACTGTATCGTCCCATTAACGCGAAGCCGATTGAAAGATGATGGAAGATGTGATAGAATATGTCATGTTCCGATACAGGATGAAATGAGGAGGAAAGAATGGAAGCATACAAGAAAGAATTTATTGAATTCATGATCGACTGTGAGGTTCTTCGCTTTGGCGATTTTGTGACCAAGAGCGGTCGCAAAACTCCCTTCTTTGTGAACACGGGTTTTTACCGCAGCGGAAGCCAGCTGGCCCGCCTTGGAGAATACTATGCAAGAGCCATTGAAGGTGCTTTTGGGACGGATTTCGATGTTCTGTTTGGACCGGCCTATAAGGGCATCCCGCTTTCGGTTGCTACCAGCATTGCCATCGCAAAGGATTACGGAAAGGAAGTCCGTTACTGTTCCAACAGGAAGGAGATCAAGGATCATGGTGATACGGGAATCCTGTTGGGCGGCCCCATCAATAACGGGGACAGGGTTGTGATCATTGAGGATGTGACCACGGCGGGAACTTCCATTCGTGAAACGCTTCCCATCCTGCAGGCTGCAGGAGCGGGCGATATCAAGGGCCTTGTGGTTTCCGTAGATCGTATGGAGCAGGGAACCACACCGGAAAAATCGGCTCTTCAGGAGATTGAAGACAGCTTTGGAATCAAAACGACAGCCATCGTTACCATGGCGGATGTGCTGGAGGTTTTGTATAATAAGCCATATAAGGGAAGAGTTATCATTGACGATGAGATGAAAAAGGCTTTTGATGCGTATTATGAGCAGTACGGCCTGAAGAAGCAGGGATAAAGGAGGTTATCATGGAACGGGTTTACAGAAGAATGAAGAAGGCAGGAGTATACAATATCACTTTGGGTGTAATCCTGATCGTATTTGGTATTACCATGGGCATTCTTTCTTTGGTAAGCGGAGGGAAGCTGCTGCATTCCAGAAAAGAAATTCTGTTTTAGTGATGGAATGGGAGGGGAGATGTCCCCTCCTGTTCACTTTAGGACATGTTCATAAAGGAGTGTAAAATGAGCAAAATCGGTCTTACGCTGGAAGGCGGAGGAATGAGAGGCATCTATACATCCGGTGTTCTGGATGAGTTGATGCTGCACGGAGTGGACGTTCAGGGAGTGGTGGGTGTATCCGCCGGAATTCTGCACGCCATTTCCTATGTGTCCCATCAGGTGGGCAGAGATATACGCTATTATATCAGGCTGCGTTCTGATAAGAGGTTCATGAGCTTATCCAGTCTGATCAAAACGGGGAATATATGTGAATCGGAATTCTGCTACGATGAAATTGCAGATACACTGGCCCCTGTTGATTTTGAAACCTTTCGGAGAAGAGCAGCGGAAATGGAGGTCTATTCCTGTGCCACGAACCTGGCCACAGGAGGTGCGGAATATCTGAGGCTTACGGACGTCCGGCTTCAGAGAGACAGAATCGCCTGCCGGGCTTCCGCCTCACTTCCGCTGGTATCCCGGACGGTTCATTATGACGGTATGGAACTGCTGGACGGAGGAACGTCAAATAGTGTGCCCACAGATTTCATGCAGGAGAAGGGCTTTGAGAAGCAGATCGTCGTACTGACAAGAACGGCCGGTTATCGGAAGGAAGCAGACAAAACCGTTCCGTTGATGAAGCTGAAATATAAGGATTATCCGAATTATCTGAAGAGTGCGGAAACCCGCCATATCCGTTACAACGAAAGAATGGAAGAAATCGAGGATATGGAACTTGCCGGAAAGATCCTTGTCCTCCGTCCCAGCAGGGATCTTATGATCAGCCGTACGGAGAAGGATGTGGAGAAGCTGAAACGGATGTATAAACTGGGGCGTTTTGACGCACAGAACAAGATGGAAGAGATACTTGCCTATGTTAAAGGATGAATTGTTGAAGACTCTGGAGGAGGAAAGCCCGGAACCCATATCGGGACAAAGACTGGCGGAGAGATTTCAGGTATCCCGGAATGCTGTCTGGAAGGCTGTTAACCGGCTGAAGGAAGAAGGACATGAGATCATTTCCGATCCCGCACGCGGTTATGCCCTTTCTGCTGCCTCGGACGTGCTGTACGAAGAGGGAATCCGGAGCTATATCCGCACAGAACCCGGAATCCGGATCATTGTTTTTCGGGAAACGGATTCCACAAATAATGAAGCGAAGAGAAGACTGGGAACCGGAGATCAGGAGAATATCCTTCTGGTGGCGGATCATCAGACTAAGGGACGCGGCCGCATGGGCCACAGCTTCTATTCTCCGGCCGGCACGGGGATCTATATGACCCTCAGCATGGAGCTGGGAAAGCCGCTGCTTAAGCCGGAGCGGATCACGCTTGCCGCCGCGGTAGCCGTGGTGCGGGTGTTCAGTCCTTATCTGGAAGAGAAACCACAGCTGAAATGGGTCAATGACATTTTCTATAAGGGAAAGAAGGTGGCAGGGATCCTGAGCGAAGGAATTTCGGATCTGGAAACAGGAATGATCCACCACGTGATCGTCGGGATTGGTATGAACGTCCTGCCTGTGAAATTCCCGGCCGAACTGGCTGACATTGCAGGCTCCTTTGGGTTGACGAAGCCTCACAGAAACGAACTGGCGGGAAGAATCACGGAAGAATTGCTCACGCTGTATGCGGATCTGTCCGATGATGCTTTTCTGTCTGAATATCTTGCGTGCTCCATGCATCCCGACCGGGTGATGAAGGAGCTGGGAATTACGGAATCATAACAGGAACGGAGATTAGAGGATGAACTTAAGCGTTCTGAAGGCAGGACAGTCGGCCAGGGTGGAAACCGTTGGGGGTGAGGGGGCCCTGCGTCAGCATTTTCTGGATATGGGTGTCATTCCCGGGGCGGAGGTGACCATGATCCGGCTTGCACCATTGGGAGATCCCATGGAGCTCAGGATTCACGGGTATGAGCTGACGCTCCGGCTTGCCGATGCGGAAAAAATCGATATTACCCTTCTGGAAAAAGAGCCTGTCACCGGTGATGAGAAGAAGGAACGAAAGCCTAAAGATCATCCCGGGCTGGGTGAGGAGGGCCGCTTCCATCCCAAGGGTACCGGCAAACCGCTTCCGGAAGGAACCGTTCTCACCTTCGCCCTTGTGGGAAATCA
>JAFXZW010000137.1 GCA_017541035.1 Eubacterium sp.
AGGAAACCGTATCCGGAAAGTACTATACGATGATCGACCAGTCCCGTCAGATCTTCGTCAACAAAGGAAATTCCTGCAAGGATTTCAACACCAAGATGAAGACCTCCGACATCGGCAATTATAAAAATTATGCATCCGACAGCTACGGAGCAAGGGATCATTTCAACTACAGATTTGACGGAACCTACTTAACCTCTGACGAAGCAAAGGCTCTGGCAGACTACGCAAAGGCAAAGAAAATGACCATCCGCGAATTCCTTACCGCAAACGGTTTCGATATGACCGGCGTAGCAAAGGATGCAGTACTTATCACCTCCGAAGCAAAGATCGACGAGAGTGTCAGCAGCGCAGTGAAGGAATACTTCACCGGAGTTTTCACAGGAAAGTGCCAGTACTCGGCAACCTACACCGGCTTCAATATCGACAGCAAGAATCCTTCGGAAAAGACCTACTCCGTATGGACATCCGGAGTGAACAACTGGACAAAATGGGAAGAAAAGTGCGGATCCGGCACAGCAGTATCCTTCTGGAACCGCGGCGACTCCATCAAGGGCGAGTAAACAAGACCTGAAGTGACAAGCAGAGCAACGAACCTGAAGAAGTAAACAGAGTAATGAACAGATAAATTGATCGTAGCTCACATATAGCAGGACCTCCGGATCATCACTTAAAGATGAACCGGAGGTCTTTTAAATTCCGAATCTGTCCTTCGGATACCCATACATGTTTTCAATCACAAGGCAGAGCTCCTTATAATTAAACTCTCTCATATCCTTCGGACGGTTTCCGTCAATCAGTGGTTGTATCAGTTCAAAATCGTTGTCTCTCGCCAATCCGCAATCCAGCATCAGAGATGTGCCATTAAAATAGATCTTTTCTCCGCGTAGGGATTCCCGGAATGAAGTGTGTCCGGCTCGGCGTATACCGCCATAGGGAACATCAATCCCGCACATACCGCAATCATGATTGCTTTGGGTTTTAAATACTTACTCATTCTCATTTGCAGTTCCCCTTTCGATTCTCTTTTTTATATCACAGTTGATCCATTCATGATCAAAATGTACATCAGTTGTTCATACCCCTACACGAATTGGCAACCATCCCCCTGCTACTTCCGAACTGTTCGATCATCGCTCCGTAAATCTTAAGAATGCAGTGCTGCAGACAGCATAAATGAGGTAAGAAAAAAGCGTCCCGAAGCATACATCCGTAAGGAAATGGTTCGTCATGTGAATCCGATTGTAACCGTAAAGCAGAACAAATGCACAGGCGATCATAAAGCAAATGATATTCTTCGTCCTGCTTTTCTTTTTGCAGACATCCGCCAGCATCGGAAGCGAGAACATCATCGAAGCAATGGTCATATTTCCACTGGGCCAGCTTTTAAAGTTATCATCATTTCCCGCAAGATTCGGAACCATCTGCCACCATTCACGGTATTCTGATCCGGGATCCTCCAGAGTGATAAGATACTTGTACCGCGGTCTTGAAGCCACCTGCTTCAACCAGAGATTCACATTATCCGCAACGATCCCAGCAACAAGGATTGCCGCCCCAACGGCAATAAGCTTGTCAGGATCAATGTCATCCAGGAGAAAATAACATACAACCGGAACCCACGCATACAGCACCGCCCAGAAACCCCAGCATAATACCGAAAGCAAAGCCGGTGAATCTCCTGCGGTATAGTTGAACAGTTCCCTGACACTCTTTCCGTTATAACTGTTGCTGTAGTATACAGCCAGGAAGAATCCGATACAAAGGAGCACCCAAGCCAGCATTCTAAAATGACGACCTTTTTTTGATAAACCCTTAAACAGACACATCCCGGCAGCAGGATAAAGGCAGTACGAGAAATACGAGCCATAGGTAGCAAAGAATTTTCCGATATTCGTCTTGTTCGCCAGCGCCTCATTGATGTCATAATCACAGAATGACCCAATGATGATACCAACCACACAGATGGAAATCACTCCGAGAAAGCAGGAAAAAGGCACCGCCATCACTTGTCTTTTCACAGTCATCTTATTACTTGTCATAATCGTTCTCCTTGTCATACAGGCAGGCAATGACTGCAATCGAGGAGGGGGATTCCTGCTCGATTGCCACGTTGGGTACCAAATGGGCATAGGCACCTTGCCAGTCAAGGATGCAGCCGAGGGCCACGCCCCCGACCGCACCTGTGATAAAGCCTGTACATTTATGCGGATTGTCCGCTATTTCGTCGTCAGTATCTTGAAAGCTTTCCTGATTCCCGTATCACCCTTATACAATGCCATTGCCTTATATATATGACCGGCAAGGATAAGAAGCACCAGCGTCAGTACCACCAGAATAGCAACTCCGATCAGTGCCGTCGACATACTGAGCGTTCCCAGCAAAAGTCCCGTGGGAAGGATCAGCGCTGCCGTAAAGGGCACCAGGAACAGCCACATGGGTGCCGAATTGATATCCGTACCCTTTATGATCACGGCAAAATAGGAAAAGAGCAAAAATACGGCAAAGATTCCCTGATTGCTGGCTGCCTGCTCCATGGTACTGGAGATCGCACCCGCAAAAGCCGCCATTGCGCAGTACATGATGATACCAAACAGAAGCACGATCACAGCCAGAAATACATTCAGTGGCTGGAACATATTCATGGCTCCCAGGCTTTTCAGGAATACCACTGCCGGAGCCTGTGCATCCGGGAATATCGCATCGGAAAGCTTTACGCCTATGATCAGTCCGGCTGCCAGCATGAGGATCCAGAAGAAGAACTGAAGTAATCCGGCAGCCAGTACTCCGGTCAGTTTACCGAAAACCAGCGCCTCCGGCTTCACGGAGATCAGCATCGTATCCATCAGTTTGGATGCCTTTTCCAAAACAATGTTCTTGGAAATACTTGCACCGTATGCCATAACCACGAAATACATGATCAGGCAGATCAGTAAGGTAATGATCATACCGAAACCATCCCTGATACGCTCGTTATTCTGTTCATTTGCCTTTTCCTTATCGGCGAAAAGGCTTGTTCCTGTCTTCCAGCCCGATGCATCAAAGCCGTCATATCCTATCTTCCTGGTGATCTCAGTCATATCCTGAATACTGATCCCCTGCATAGTCACGGTAAACAGCATCTCCATTTTATCGATCGCCTTGTTGTAATTCTTGGCTGTCTTCGATGTGATCTCACTTCCTTCGGGAATAATGACCCGTGCGGAAACTGCACCATTTTTATCTTTCGTCACGTACAGCACAAGGGATTTCTTCTCCCCTGCATTCTTCACCGTATCAACTGCTCCCTCTACAGACTCAGCAGGAATATACTCTATAGATGCATAACCGTCACCGGGGATACTCTTCAGCGCGCTGTAATCCGATACATTCGCAGCTTCATTTACAACATATATCTTATCTGCCCCGCAGGACTGCAGTACATTGTCGTCGGATTTCGTCGTCCAGCTGATGAAGATCAGAACAAGGATCGGTGCCAGAAGCAGGATGGCCCCAAAAGTGATCGTTAATGCCTTATACCCTTTTTGCAATGCCTGATTACGGAATGTAAACTTAAATACCTTATCAAAATTCTTGAACATATTCCGTCACCTCCTAATACTTGGCTGCGGCAAAGACAGCCTGCAGCTTCGGACTGCTTGAATCACTGAGAAGAAGGTTACGGTATGTCTTTGCCCCGAGCATAAGCAGCCCGATGACGATCACTATCTGGATCGCGCAGGATCCAAGGAATACACCAAGTCCGATGCGTCCGGCGATATATGCGGACGGAGCCAGGAAGAAGGAGATCGGTGGAACCAGTGATCCGATCATGGAGAAATCGGCCTTCGTTCCGAAATATATCGTTCCGAAATAACCGACCATGGTGATCACCGTCACGATCGTTGTTGCATTCTGCTGATCCTCTGCCTTACTGCAGGACGAACCCATAATACCGCTGAGAAGGCCAAAGGCCAGAAGTGCGATCAGAATCTCCGCAAGGAAGATGATAACTCCCTTTACTCCGTATCCGGTAAAGATGGCCAGGTTGATTCCTCCCTGTCCCAAACTTGATGTGTCCAGATTCATCACATTCGTCATGATAAGATCCGATGCATAAGACATCAGGACGCCGCACAGGATGGTTCCCATAACAAATGTCAGCATGCCAAGAACCTTACCGAGAAGAAGCGCCATAGGGCGTACGCTGACCAGCAGTGTCTCCGCCAGCTTTGACTGTTTCTCTTCATTGACGGAAGCAATGATATAGCTGGAGGAAAGCGCTGCAACGATCATGATGATCAGGGAGAATCCCATAAGCAGGCCCTTATACTCGTTTGTGGTAAGTGTAAAGTCCTTTTCTTCGATAAACTCTTTGGACGAGATCGTCTCTTCCGTGGAAATACCGCCGCCAAGGCTCTTCAGCGAACTCTCATCCAGAGAAATCTGTTTTTCTCTCTCGCTGTAAAACACTTTGCCGACATACTCGGTAGCCCGATCCAGACTCCGGATCGATACCTCGGAATTGTCCGAGATAATGCCGTTCATCATATAGTCATCCGCTTCCAAACGGATGATCACCAGAATATCCTTTGGCGAAAGCTGACCGATCAGACTTTCCTCTGTGCTCTCACCTTTGTTGTATACTGTTACATTTTCGCTCTTTACGGTTTTTGCATCAGCATCACCGGTAGTCGGCGCGATCGCCCTGTCCTTATCAATGACAAAATCGGATTCATTGAGAATATAAAGCTTCTCTGCCTCTATGGTGCTGAGAGAGGATTCCTTGCTTGCCGCTGCATTCTCCCCGGTACGTGAAAGGATGTACATAAACGGCTTCATCAACCCCATCATCAATATCATCATGATCGCAGCGATCAGAAACCCTTTATTCTTTATGGTCTGTTTGAAGGTGAAACGATAAACCTTACCGAAACCGTTCAGACTGTAAATGTTTTCTTTACTGTTTGGCTTCAACGACTTCGTCACCTACCTCTCTTACAAATATTTCATGAAGGGAAAGCTCGGAGAGATCATATTTTACGATCGGGACATTTTTCTCCATGATCCTCTTCAAAAGCTGTTGTGCCTGGTCATCACCGGTCACACGGATATGGTACTCGTTTTCCTTTTCTGTAAGGATCTCGGCTCCTACCGCTTTGATCTCCTCATTTACATTCTGTTCCGTCTTGAGGATCAGGTTCACGCGGCCATAGGCTTTCTTGATATCATTCAGGTTTCCGGATACCACTACCTTTGAGCGGTGCAGAATGGTGATATCGGTACAGAATTCCTCAACCACTTCCATCTGATGACTGGACATGATAATGTATTTGCCTGCGGCGATCTGCTCCCGGACAACCTCCTTCAGGATATCGGCGTTCACCGGATCAAGTCCCGAGAAAGGTTCATCCAGCACGATCAGTTCAGGGTCGGAAAGAAGGGCGATCAGGAACTGGATCTTCTGCTGATTACCCTTGGACAACATGTCGGCTGTTCTTGCCTTCTGTTTTTTTGAACCGTAACGGGATTTTGTACCCGGTATCGGTTCTGCGCGAACTCCTGCTGCAGTTTCGATCAGCGCAGCCTTTTCCGGATAGAGATATTCCTCTACCTTAAGCCTCTCCGCCAAAGATGCGATACGATCTGTCAGAACCTTTCCCGTTACACCGCGCAGCTCACCGAAATATCTGATCTGGTCCATCAGTGTATACTTGGGGTAAAGTCCACGTTCTTCCGCAAGATACCCGATATTGCAGGTGTCAAAATTTAAGGGGCCTCCGTTCCAGGTCACCTCTCCTCCTGTCCGCTCCAGCATACCCAGTGTCATTCGGATCGTGGTACTTTTTCCGGCACCGTTACTACCCAGCAGCGCGTACACTCCCGGCTTAGGCAGCTCAAAGGAAATATGATCCACTACGACTTTATCTCCATACTGCTTAAACAAATCCTTTACTACAAGTCCCATCCTTTTTTTCCTTTCCGCCCTCCCTCAGGCTGTTTATTATACTATCTGTATATATATTTTTTTATGTACCGTATTTGATCTAATGCACCGTTTTTGATTTATTGCACCTGCTCTCTTCCCTGCACTTCCTGCAGCTCCTTCTTCAATTTCCTGAACCTGATTATATTTATGATCATAGAAACAAGAAAGGCTATAATACATATACTGTACAGGGCGATACGGAAAGTATCTGCACTATCGTTTACCAATCTTACTATCAGGATCACAGCCCAGACTACCAACAGGATGGCATCTATGATGATCTGTGACTTTGCCGACTTCATTGCTCTTTGTAATTCTTCCACTTTTAAGCTCCTCCTTCTTACGTCTCTCCTTGTAAAGATATTCTGACCCTTAAAGATACTCAGGCCTTTAAAGATACTCAGGCCTTTAAAGATACTCTTACCTTTACAGGGATAATTTCTTATATCACATTTTTGAGGGATTTATTATTTTCTGCACGAATAGCACAAAAAAAGGCACCAAATGAAAAACACGGCTTTGGACATGAAACATCGGTTAAGCTGTTCTTTTTGTATGGGAAGTCGTTTCCGGGACACTACTTTTCATACAGTATCAGTGAGACTGAGAAAATGCCCTCTTTCGGCATGAAAGAACTGACCCCGTCATATTTTTGAGCAATACTCTGTACCGAGCTTACGCCTATCCCGTTTCCTTCGTGCTTGGTGGAACAAAATACATCATTTTCATTACGGACCGGTTCCGTGGCGTAATTATTCTTTACCGAAAGCATAAAACTATGCTTTCCGTCCGGTGCAGTCCTATAGGTGGCCACAAGATCGATGAACCGCTCTCCCTCCACCTCCCTGCAGGCATCCGACGCATTTTCAAGAATATTTCCGAAGATCACGGAAAGATCCTTCTTTTCAACAAAGGTTTCCTCAGGGATGTCGGCTTTTACCGAAAAGGGGATATTATTCTCATACGCGATTTCGGAATAATAAGCAAGCACGATATTTACGGTTTCATTCTCACAGAAGAAGATGGGCTGATCCAGGTTATTCGTCTCCGTATACTCATTGATCAACTCATCAAGCGCGGAAATGTCGCCGCTGTTCCTTATCTGTTTCAGAAACGCCACATGGTGGCGCAGATCATGTCTGGTCTTTCTCAGATTCTCAAGCCGGATATTCAGGCTTTCATAGCTGAGACGTTGTATGGAATTGGCATGATTCTCAGCAAGCAGCAACAGATGCCGTTCATACAGATTCGTTGCATTTATGATGATCCGGTAAACCAGAACAGAACCTGCATCGATAAAGAAGAGATAAAGCACATTCATGGGATCCTTGGCATTCTCCAATGTGGTTCTACCCCCGCCGTAGTAGAACTGCATCCACATCAGGTAAAAGAGGACGGGAACCAGCCACAGATACCGCCAGGCATTCCAGACCTTCTTTCCATCTCCGGTAAATGTATATGGCTCATAGGCGGAAGGCGTGGAGACAAAATCCCTGAACACGAGCCGGTAAATGACAGGAAGCACAACGATAAGAACAAGCACGATAAAGGGATGATAGGTGAAATTGTACCATTCGTTCGACTGCTCGGGGAAAAAGAAACTCTCAAGACATTTTGCCAGCATGATGATAAATGTCCCCAGATTCGATATCATGATCAGGGCAAAGGCAAGCTTGCCCGGATGATCCTTGATTGCCACATAGATGAAGATGACATCCAAAACGTTGCTGAATATAGCCCAAAACGGCCCGGTCGAACCATTCAGGAGGTATTTCCTGATCATAAAGATCGACATCTGCATGATGATCTCCAAAGCCGAGATCAAAAATGTGATCGATTTTCTGAAACGCCAATGTCCCTTAAAGGAAAAAAGAATGAGTATGATGTATGGGAAGGTACAAAGGAAGGTATATAGCAGATGCCCCGCATCTTCAGCGAGACTGAAATCACTCGTCATAATTCCCGATCCTTTCTGTATATTTAAGCTATGCGGATCTGAGGTATCTGCCTCGTGATAATGATCTGAAAGTGTACGTTTATGACCCTTTGACCCTGCCATAATACTATCAGACTCTTGTCATAAAGACAAGAAAAGAACTCCTTCCCCGGGGAGCGCTGGGAAAAGGGAGGCATTTGGTGCAGTGAAACGGACAATCGGTGCAAATTTTTGTCAGAGATTGAAAAAAGGCTATATAATTTCCATTGTCCGACAAAATAAATAAATGGTATCATATATATATCACAAAAGGAATGGAGTCCACTATGCTTGTAGCAATATGCGATGACAGCAAAACCGATGCTGAAATGATCCGATTCTCGCTTATGGATATCACCGATGAGCTGGAAACCGTCTGGTTCAGCAAAGGTACCGACCTCATAGCAAGTATAAAACAGGGAAACTTTTACACTCTTGTCTTTCAGGATATCTATCTGGAGAACGAGACAGGTATGGATATCGCAAAGGTTGTAAGGGAATTATCTCCCGAAACGCAGATCATTTTCGTTACCACGAGTCTCGATCACGCCGTTGACGCCTTCAAGGTTCAGGCGGTTGATTATCTGGTGAAACCCTGCAGCGAAGCCGATGTGGTAAAGGCCTTTGCCCGTGTAAGTATGCGGATCAATAAAAGAGAATCGAATCCCGTGATGGTGAATGTCGGCAAGGAGATCCGTATATTCTACCCCGAGAAAGTCATAAGAATAGAAAGCGACCGCCATTATACCAACATTTTCCGGGCGAATCAGAAGACGGACCGTCTGCTGCTCAGCTTTTCCGAGGCTGCGGAGCTTTTCGGCGATCGTTTTATCGAGGTTCGCAGAGGTACTCTGGTTAATCCGGATTATATCGAACGGATCAGCGGCTCCGCCGTCATTCTTTCCGACGGGAGCACATATATCCTTCCCCGGGCTAAAAAAGACAGCGTGGTAGCGCAGTACACCGATTATGTCACGGAGCATGGAACCCAGTGACTTCATACCACAGGGGATCGATTGCCCGATCCTCTGTCTTTTACTCTATCATTCTTTATTTTCGCACAAACCGGAAAACGTTTCTTTCCGGAAGCTGTTGGATGTATTCCAGATACATGTCTGAAATACTGTCATTTTTCCCCTCCTTCGCAAGGCCGTTCAAAATCCCGGCTGCTTCATCTCTGCGCCCCAGATGGAATAACCGCACAGCCTCCCGAAACTCTCCGGCGTTTCTTCCGCGCTTTTCTTTTTCATCCTCAGGCAGACAGTCCAAAACCTCATAAATGGCCTTCACTTCATTTACGCCTGCCACCTGCACCTCTCCAAGATATCTCATTTTAAGGGAATCCGGATCCGTCATGCGGTCCACCGTATCCTTTGTGATGAGCATGGCCGTATGATACTGCTTCGTAAGGGATTCCAGGCGGGAGCTTAAGTTCACCGTATCGGAAATGACCGTACCGGAAAGCCGCTCGCTCTCACCTACGATACCAATCCTGGTCATTCCCGAATGAACCCCGATACCGATATTGACATCTCCTATACCGACAACCTTGCCTGTGTCTTTATCCAGCACGATCTTCCTGTAAAGCTCTATTCCACATAAAACAGCATCATCCGCATTTTCAAAAAGCGCCATGACCGCATCACCGATGTATTTATCCACAAATCCATTATGTTCCCGGATGATCGGTCCGGCCTTGCCGTAAATTGCGTTCACGAACTCAAAGTTTTCTTTCGCGGTCATCGTCTCCGAATTGATCGAGAAAGCACGGATATCAAAGAACAGCACCGTAAGATCCCGGCTCCGGGCATCCCCCAGTGCCAGATCCGTAAACTGTTCCTTTCCCAATAGCTCTCTGAATTTCTCCGGGACAAATTTATAATAAAACTTCTCCGTCCTGTCTTTTTCGTTGAACATCTCCTCAAGGCTTTCCGTCATGGTATTAACCTCTGCACAGATTTCCCCGAGTTCATCCTTCGACCGGTAATTTACCCTTGCGGTAAAATCACCTCCGGCGATTTTGTGTACGGTTGTCGTTGCCTTTTTGATGGTTCTTGTGATGTACCAGGAAGTAAAAACCGTCATGACGATCAACGCCAGCACGATAAAGAAAATATAACCCGAAACCTTGATAAAAAGATCTCTTCTTTCGGTCCAGAAGTTCCAGTTATCCGTCGACACACGAAGGATATAAGCAGGACAGCTTCCTTTTGGATGATCGATCTGTCTGTAGAAGACCATCTTGCTGTTCCGGACATTTTTCGAAAATAAACCTGAGATTTCCTGATAGAACGACTGACCGCTGTTCATTAATTCCTCGTGTATCCACTCCAGTCCCGAAGCAGAAAGGATATTATCCTTATAGAAACCCGGGACAGATACAGTGTCCGATCTGGCAAGGATGGAATTTCTGCCGTCTTCCGAGAGCGAAACAACCCAGAACACATACTTTCCGCCGTCAAATTCCTGAAGCATTTCCGACAGTTCCATACCTGCTGTTCCTGTTTGATCGTCCAACTGGTCAAATCCGCTGAAATCGTAACCTTTCAGTACTTCCGCTGCCAGATTGCTTGCCATGGCGATCTCCTGCCCGGTCTTTGCAGTCGTATCCTCCTCCATGTCAGCATAAAATATACTAATAATAATCCCGGCAGGGATCAGAAGGATCGGAATCGTGAGCACAAGCTGTTTATACAGCAGCGTTTTCCTTCGGATAATGATATTGATCAAAAGTCCTAAGGCACAAATAACAAGGATAATGAAACTCAGATAGTAAACCCACCAAAGCCACCCGTTTCGAACATGATAAGTAAGATGCTTTTCCGAAACCTGATCTCCATTAAAGGTAATGAGCCCGTCCAATAGCGTGATTGCCAGCTCTTCCCTTCCGGTAGATGGAGAGAGAAAGGAATCAAGGGAGAGAACAGGGATCTGTTCTCCATATTGACTCAAATGATCATGCAGATCAAGAACCTCCTTCATTTCCTGGTCTTCCACGACAAAAATCTTTCCTTCATAAGCATTTCTTGCTACATAAAGCCTGCTGTTGACCATAGCCGCCAGATTCACGAAACAACCCGCTTCCCGCTTCGAAGGATTGGTCTTTACCTCATATATACACTCCGTTAACGGCTCATTAAAGCCCGTCAGATAGTACTTTCCGTTACTCTGCATGAAAAGATACGTACCCCCGAGGGGAACCACCTTTTGCGTATATGCCCCGTCCTCTCCAATCGCATACGGATCACTGATCCTTACATTCTTGGTTCGGATTTCAATTTCATATAATCTTGTTTCGCCCAGTCCGACTACGGCAAATGACAGGATTCCGTTTTGAATGACAGGTCTGCTGATAATGGATTCCCGGTAAAACGTACCCTTCGGATAATCCACATAGCAGATATCTCTTATGTAATCTCCCGTCTCCGACAGTTCGACAAGTCTCTCCCCCACTAAATAGATATCGTGTTCCTTGTCAAACTCATTGATAAATCCATAGGAATGACGGTTGTCTCCCAAAACATACTTGTCCGGGGCTGCATATTGACCTTCTCTTTTTATTTCCGAAAGAGTGGCATAGAACTGCTCATTGGTTTCCATATTGACGAGAGCGGATATGCCGACCCCATTCCTGTTCATCAGAACCATGACATTCCCGTCCCGGTTGACCGCTGTTCCGATGATCCCGGAGATGGGAAGCTCCTCTCCGAACAGTTTGTCTGTCAGCTCTTCCGATGATTTTCTGTCCGGATTCCAAAAGCTGATTATGCCAAGGAGCAAAACGCTGATTCCCATTCCCAGTAAATACCAGCGTGCCTTTCCGAACAGACGCCGAAATAATTTTTTTATGCTGAATTTCTTTTCTGATTTCATACTTTCCCTATCTTACAGAGTTTTAAATGAACAAACCAGGAAAAGGATAACGTATCCGTTTGCCATTAATACGACTATTTCTCATCACCCGGAGTCACCTCCCCTTCACTGTTCCCGGAACCATGTTCAACCGTTCCTTTCGGTAATTGTTTTTTCTTCTCAGTCAGCAATTCCAGTTTTTGCTGAAGTTCCCGGATCTCTGCATCTATCTTCTGTTCCTCGTTATCTTGCTGATCATCTGTTTCTTCCTTTTCATTCTTCACCTCTGTATAGAAATTGACAATGATCGATGTGATCAATGATACTACGATGATCCCATATATTCCAAGGATAACGGACAGAATCCTGCCTGCAGGGGAAGCTGCTGCAATATCACCAAACCCTGTTGTTGTTACAACAGCAAAACAGTACCAGAGGCCATCCCCAAATGAATGAAATGTATTCCTGTCAAAATACTGCAGAACATAGGAGAATGAAATGATCAGCATACCCAATCCGAACAGGATTTCCAATGCATAGGTTTTCCGGATAATCTTCATCAGGATATCCAGTTTGATCTGAGAAAAGGACATTGCAATAATATGAAGCAGACACTGCAGGCAGATATATCCAAGCAGAAGCAGGACAAGAGCGGAAATATCCTCTACGCGATCAACCAATATACAGTACACCGCAAAATACGCCCAAAACAGACCGATCAGTATATTCAGGATTCTGGAACGCCATTTTTTACAGCCAATCACCATAATGACTCTGCCTATGATCAGGTCGACAAAAAGAAAGAACACCAGATATTTCGTTACCTCTATTGATCCATCGGAAAAAAAACAAATAATTGCCGATAGCAGGTAGATACCTGCTGATATGAGCAGTCGGACTACTTTCTTTTTCTTCTTTTCACGTCTGAGCAGAGCCTGGACTACTTTCTGAGCCGCTGCTGCAAGAAAAAGGATCAGAAAATAATACCACTGCAATTCACCTTCAAGGTAATTGGTAACGACAAACATCGTGATCAATAAAACCGCGGTGGACATTGCGCCGTCCAGAATCGTATAAAATACAGCGTTTCTGTTTCTGGATACTTCGTTCATATCTGGTCTCCTTGAGAAATAAACTGATCACCTGACGGCCGCATCGTTCACCACCCGCAGGTAAGTATCATCACCATAAAACAAAGGACCGGCAAACCAGGCAGGAAGAGCGTAGTTTTTCTGCATGGATGCCAAGTCCTTTCCGGGTATTTTAAGCTCATCTGATGAATACAGCTACAAAACAAAAACAGACTTGCTGAAATTGTTTCGCTATCTTACTTATGTTCAATTTGCAGGTTTCATTATAGCACATTTGAGCATAAAAACAATCAGAACGAGAGGGTACGCCTGGAATTGTGCTTCCCACTTATCTTCGATTTGTATGTTCCGGTACTTTATGTGGCTGTTCCCGCTTTTTTATAGGGATTATAACCTGTGAATTGTAACAAATGTTTCTATGAGGGGCGAAGCCGGTATTTTATAGATGGTAATCATCGCCGGGACATGGTATGATAGTCCTAAAAGGAGACTCTGTGCCATGAGAAACGGTATTACCATTTTCTTTGAACCTGAACTGGATGAAAGGCTAAAGCGCTTTGATGCAGCAGTGTATTCTTCTATGCTGGCTGACAGCACGAAGGTCCGGATAAAAGAAGTGGTCCAAAGCCGGTGTGATCAGATCACAGATGGCGTTAGCCGGGACATCATGGTCAGGCTGCTTGGGGACGAGAATCCCCTTGCCCGCTATCATGCGGGACTTATCACAAATGAAGAGAGAGAAAAATACACCCGGGTAGTCACTGAAAAACTGATATCCGGGGATATTTCTACTCCGGATCGTATGGCGAAGCTTGTGGAGAAGCTGACCGACAATCTACTGGCTTTTTTTGATCAGATGCTTACAGACCTTTATCGGTACAGGGATGAGATATGCGAACTGCTATTTGACGGCCGACGGTATACCACGATCCTGGATATAGAAGGAACCGGCGATCTGCACAATCATGGCAAGTTTACAACGATCGTAAGCACCGACCGGGGAAAACTGGTATATAAGCCGAGAAACTGCGATATCGATGCTGCGGCATATCATTTCATGGGGAAATACTTCAGCGACATTATCGTCATGCCGAAGACATTTGCTGCAGGACAGAGATTCGGAGTGATGGAGTTTCTGGTGAAAAAAGTATCCGAGGGAGAAGAGGCTGCGAAGCGGTATTATTACGCTTTGGGCGGGACAACGGCGGTTCTTAATATGTTTGGTGCTTCGGATATGCATGCGGAGAATCTGTTTGCCTGTAGTGGCCGGCTTGCACTGGTGGATATAGAAACCCTGCTGTATCCGAAAATGAAAACGAGCAAGGATGTCATGGCCGTGTCCTACGGGGAAGAAAATATTGCAGTATTGAATGCATCTGTATACTCGTTAGCGCTTTTCAATCAGTTGATGAAGCACGGGAATACCCGGATCGATTTCAGTATCATCACCAATACAGATGAGCTTGGAAGTGCCCCTCTGGTCGGGGGAGAAAGGCGAAATGCGCTTTGTTACAGGGAGGAATTCTTCTCCGGGTTCAGTGACATCTACGACCGGATCCTTCAGCTCAGGGCTTCCATCCTGAAGGATCTTAAAGAAAACTTCTCCCGGCATGTCGTGAGAGTGATCCTGATCGCCACCCGGTCCTATATGGATATCCTTAAGATACTGAATAGCCGGCATTACTACGGATCAGAGGAGTTCTATGCCGGAGAATTAAGGAAGCTACGCGGTGTCCTGAAGGATTGCAAGACGGTTTATGCTCCCGTGCTGATGGAGAAGGAAGTACAGGCACTGCTGGAAGGTGATGTGCCTTTCTTCTATACCTATGAGGGAAGCAGAGACATATATGCAGATGGTGAGCTGCTTGAGAAAGACTTTTTTGAGGAAAGTGCCATCGAGAGAGCCGAGGGGATCCTGCGCAGCCTTTCTGAAGGAGAAAAGCAGTTTGAGATACGTCTCATGGGTATGCTCATGGATTCCACACCGGTAAAAGCAAAGACCGGATATCCGATCCTTCGGAGAAATGAGCCGGCTATATCCGAAGAGAAGGCTCTTTCGGAAGCGGAACAGATCATGGAGTTTATCTATTCGAAGGCGCTTCGCTTTGATAATGGAGATATGACCTGGCTGGACTATAGTCAGGAAGATGAGAATTGTTATCTGATGAATCTCGGCTTCTATAGTGGGATATCCGGTGTGGCGGTATTCTTCGCGGCCATGACCGTATGTTCAAAGAAACCGAAGATCCTGGAAGAAGCGAGAGAATGCCTGGATTCCTGCCTTCGCATGATCCTTCGCCTGTTCGACTCGGAGGACGCGGTACATCTGTTCAATTCTCCGAGAAGAATCGGGTCCGGAGAGGGAGCCGGAATAGCAGGAATCCTTCGAGGCATTGTGCTGGTCAACCGCATTTGTCCGGGAATGGGTGAGAGGCTGATAGAGAAAGCAAAGGAACGGATCGTAGAGCTTGATGCATCAGCGCAGGTGATGGCCGACAAATCCACAGGACTTGCAGGGCTTATTGTTACACTGTGCAGATACCGGGAATACAGTGAGGATCCCGGAGTGCAGAGAACGGTTTATGGCCTAGCAAGGAAGCTGGTCTCCTTAAGGACACTTACTACAGGAGATCTGCTGGTCTGGAAGACAGTAAGAGGTAAGAAACACCCGATCTCCGGCGCAGTGCATGGAATGACGGGGATTGCAGAGGCGCTGCTTATGGCCGGAAGGCTGCTGGAAACCGATGAATTTGAACCGGCCGCCGGGGACGCGCTCCGGTTTGAGGCTGAAAGCTATGACGAGACGCTTCATAACTGGACAGACAGAAGAATACCCGGAACGAAGATCAGCATGAAGGGAAACTGCTACGGTACAGAAGGGATCGGCATCGTTTATCACCATCTGAAGAAGCAGGGTATCCTGAAGGGTGATATGCCCCGTATCCTTGAAAGAGCCGACCGGGCAGTAAGAAGAGATCCGCCACTCCTTTTGGATCATCTCTGCTGTGGCAACATGTCTACCGTGGACTATTATCTTGAAACAGGCGACAGAGAAGCGGCCGGAAGGTTGCTGGCTGATGTCATAAAAAGAAAGGAGAGTTCGGGACATTATCAACTGGGATCAGCCGGGAATGTGCCAAACGATAATGTTACGCTTTTCTATGGTCTTGCGGGAATTGGATATGAACTGATCAGATTTACAGATCCCGAAGTCTATGAGACGGTTTTGTAAATCCCGATCGCCGGCTTCAACGGATAGATTCAGATGAGACGCAGAATACGATATTGATCAAGGGGATAGCTATGAAACAGTTGATCTACTATATGGCACTGCAGTCTATCCTGCGGCATGCCGCTGCAGAGGGGAGAAAGGAAGCTCTTTTTGGTCGTGGTTATGAGCATGCAAAGGATGTGCTTCCGGCATTTATCCGGGGGGATACATTTCCGCATATCCAGCTGGAGTTCCCGCTGGCAGGGGATCCTTTTCTGGATGCATCGATGCTTTATTCGCAGGATTCCGGAAGAGTCCGTATAGATTCACCGACAGTGGCAGGAACCGAAGGGGTCATCGACTGGATAAGTGATCTGCCGAAGGATTATCAAGGGATTATATGGGGATACGAGCTGGACATGGGATCTTCGGTTCTGCCGATGGCAGGAATACATTTCCAGCCATGGGATCATCCGGAGCTGGCGATTCAGTTCTGCAGGCTCATAGGTGAGGAGGAGAAAGGAAGGCTGTATCTTTCTATGGTGAATCGGATGCCTGCAGGATGGGAGCCTGTTTACTTCGGTATATTTCGCGGCAGGAAGGATGCTCCTCTCAGGATCGGCGGATATCTGGGAAAGGAGGTGAGAGCTTCCGCAGCCCGGAGCAAGGAAGTGATAAGACAGGTCTTTCAGAAGACCGGCTTTACCGCATATGATGATACCATGTTGGAACAACTGTCTCCGCTTCTTGGAGAAGGGGTCGAGGGGGTGGACTTCCAGTTTGATGTTCTCCCTGACGGATCCCTTGCAGAGAAGTTCTCCGTTGGTCTGATGCTTGGTATAAGAGGGCGCGAAACTGCGAAGGATGCCTTCAACGGCGGGGTATATACCTCTCTCAGACGATCATTGGAGGAATGGAAGATCATAGATGATCGACTTGACATGGCGCTGGATATGACATATACGAAAAAGCAGAAGGTATTGTCGGAGGAGGGCGGTGTCGGGTATTGCATGAAGCTTCTGCTCCCAAGCTGGCTGAAGGTTAGCTGGATCCATGGCAGGCTTCAGCCCGCAAAACCTGCTAACCTTTGTCAAGCAGATAATTAAATAGAATCAGAAAAATCATGGAAACGTGATGACTCAAAGCTCCAGAACCTGTCAAATGGTAGTCAGCTGCACTTATATGGAACGGGCATCGTCTACCATGATGA
>JAFXZW010000138.1 GCA_017541035.1 Eubacterium sp.
AAGGTGGAAGCGGATCCTCCGGAGGCGGCTCGGGAGATGAAGGTGGAAGCGGATCCTCCGGAGGCGGTTCACAGGGCGGTTCGGGAGATGAAGGCGGAAGCGGGTCTTCCGGAGGTGGCTCACAGGGCGGTTCGGGAGATGAAGGCGGAAGCGGATCTTCCGGAGGCGGCTCCTGGGATGATGAGGGAGATGATGCCGGAATCGATGATGGTAAGGACGACGGTAAAGACGATGGTACCAAGGACGATACAGAGGATGATGGGACAGATGGTACCGTAGATGATTCAGACGACGGTACAGATACCGGAACAAAACCGGAAAATGTTATCGGAGCAAAGAATGAGTGGGCAAATGGTCTCTGGTACGATAAGAACGGAAAGCAGACCTACCGCTTCCGGGGAACCTGGAAGAAGGATAAGATAGGCTGGTGGTTCGAGGACAGCTCCGGCTGGTATCCGCGCAATACATGGCAGAAGATCGACGGAAAATGGTATTTCTTTAAGGCAAATGGTTACATGGCTGCTGACGAATGGTACAAGGGCTACTGGCTGAATCAGGACGGAACATGGACCTATGGCCCGAAGGGAACCTGGAGGAAGGATGCAAAAGGCTGGTGGTTTGAAGACACCTCCGGTTGGTATCCGAAGAAGAGCTGGCAGAGGATCGACGGAAAGTGGTACTATTTCCTTGCTACTGGTTATCTGAAGTGACATCCTCCTCCTACATTAGAGGAGGCCTTCTTGCAGGGAAGATAATCGAAGGAGCTTTGGCAACTGAAATGCAGTGGGAGGAGGCAACTCCTCCCACTTGTTTTTTACAACCGGATGGTGTATAGTAACTGTGTATGCCTTTTGATGCACGGACAGCTGATGGATCCGGGCGAGAAGGTGTTGCCGAAGTCCCGGTTAAGGAGAAAGATATGCAAAGAGAGAAGAATAAAACACAGGATATGGATCTGGTCAGGGATACCACACTTGAGGTGCCGGAAATCCTTGAGCAGGTTTATGATGCACTTTCCGAGAAGGGCTATAATCCGGTCAGCCAGATCGTAGGTTATATCATGAGCGGAGATCCTACCTATATCACCAGCCACAGGGGGGCACGCAGCCTGATCATGAAGGCAGAACGGGATGAGATCATAGAAGTACTGATGGAGAATTATATCGAGACGGTGCTGAAGTAAGAACCAAGGTATTGTCTTGAATCCGGACAACCTGAATTTAGGAGAGAGAAATAGTATATGCGCATCATGGGACTCGATTACGGTACGAAGACGGTGGGGGTGGCTTTATCCGACCCGCTTCTGATGACCGCACAACCATATGAAACCATTTTGAGGGAGAATCCGAAGCAGCTGAGAAAGACAGTTCAGCGGATCGAGGCAATCATTGCTGCGGAGGAAGTTTCGGAAATCGTACTGGGTTTTCCGAAGAATATGAACAATACCGAGGGTGAGCGGGCGGAGGACACAAAAGCATTTCAGGAAATGCTGGAACGGCGTACGATGCTTCCTGTTCATCTGATGGATGAACGCCTTACAACGGTGGAGGCGGACAGGATTCTGGAGGAAACCGGAGTGGCGCATTCGGCGCGGAAGGAACATATTGATAAGATGGCAGCAGCCATCATTTTACAGACATATCTGGACGGAAGAAACCGGATGTCCTGAGAAAGAGGAGATTCTTCGGACTGCGTCCTCAGAACGACAGGAGCTGATGGAAAATTGCGGATTGAAATGAGTTGAGGAGATTCTTCGGACTGCGTCCTCAGAATGACATGACTATACGGAGGTATATTTTGACAGAATCACATATGCCGGTAAAGATCATTCCCCTGGGGGGATTGGAACAGATCGGAATGAACATTACGGCGATTGAATATGACGATACCATCATCGTGGTGGATTGCGGACTTTCCTTCCCGGATGATGATATGCTTGGGATCGATCTGGTGATCCCGGATGTCTCTTACCTGATCGAGAATAAGGACAAGGTGAAGGGGCTGGTAATTACACACGGACATGAGGATCATATCGGATCCATTCCATATATTGAAAAGCAGATCAATATGCCCATTTATGCGACGCGGCTGACCATGGGACTGATTGATTATAAGCTGGAAGAGCATGGGCTGCTGAATCAGGTGAAGCGGAAGGTGGTGTCCTACGGGCAGACCATCAACCTGGGTAATATGCGTGTGGAATTCATTCGCACCAATCATTCCATTGCCGATTCCGCTGCACTGGCTATTTTTACGCCGGCAGGGGTTTTGGTACACACAGGTGATTTTAAGGTGGATTATACTCCTGTATTCGGGGAAATGATCGACCTGCAGCGTTTTGCGGAGCTGGGACGGAAGGGCGTTCTGGCCTTGATGGCAGATTCCACAAATGCGATCCGGGAAGGTTTTACGCCCTCGGAGAAAACGGTGGGGAAGACCTTTGATCACATTTTCGAGGATAATCAGAACCGCAGGATCATCATAGCAACCTTTGCCTCCAATGTGGACCGCGTCCAGCAGATCATCAATTCCGCATGCAAATATAAGCGGAAGGTGATCATTCAGGGACGCAGTATGGTGAATGTCATTTCCATTGCGTCCGAACTGGGTTATCTGAACGTTCCGCCGAATACCATCATTGAGATCGATGAGTCGGTGAATTATAATGACAATCAGCTGGTGTATATCACCACCGGCAGTCAGGGTGAGGAAATGGCTGTGCTGTCGCGGATTGCGGCTTCAATCCACAGCAAGATATCCATCAAGCCCGGAGATGTGGTGATCTTTTCCTCCAGCCCGATTCCGGGAAATGAGAAGGCAGTCTATCGCGTGATCAATGAGCTGGAGCAGAAGGGCGCCGCGGTGATCTACCATGATGCGCACGTTTCCGGACATGCGTGCCAGGAGGAGCTGAAGCTGATTTACGCACTGACGAAGCCGCGTTATGCGATTCCCGTTCATGGTGAATACAGGCATCTGAAACGTCACGCGGAGCTGGCACGGGAGATGGGCATTCCGAAGGAACGTGTAAAACTGATCAAATGCGGTGATATCCTTGCTGTGTCCGAACAAACATTTTCCGTGATCGGAAGTGTATCCGCGCAGGGAGTCCTGGTGGACGGGCTGGGCGTTGGAGATGTCGGAAATATTGTGCTGCGTGACAGGCAGCATTTGTCGGAGAACGGTCTCATCGTGGTGGCGCTGACGCTGGAACATGGATCCGGACAACTGCTGGCCGGACCGGACATCATTACCCGCGGTTTTGTCTATGTGCGGGAGTCTGAAAGTCTGCTGGAGGACTGCCGGATGGTGGTGGAAGAAACGCTGGATGAATGCCTGATGCGGAGCACCACGGACTGGACCAGGATCAAATCCCGGATCAGAGATTCTCTTGGAGAGTTTTTGTGGAAGAGGACCAAACGCAGTCCCATGATCCTGCCAATCATTTCGGAAGTGTAAAGATCATTTGCTCAGAAGACTGCACAGCAAAATGGCGGGAGCCGTGAGTGCTCTCACAGCACATTGCACACGTAGTGTGCATGATGCGAATCATCAGCTGGGGGCAAAATGCCTTTTACCCCGGCATCATATTATGAAGTGGTTGGAGAATCACGTGGAAATAAGGGGAAGCATATGGAAGAAGAGATCATCAATGCGACAAAAGAACTGAATCATATGCTGAAAGAGTCTCAGGAGTATAAAAGGTTTATCCATGCAAGGACTGCCCTTCGCTCCAATGAGGATCTGTACCGGAAGCTGCGGGATCTGAAGAACCGCTACAAAGAGGTTCAGATCTACTGGGAGGACAATCCCTATGACGAGATCTATCGCCTTTGCGATGAGAATGACTGGCTTCTGCATAATTCTATCGTAAATGAGTATCTGCGGGCGGAGAGTGCGCTTTCCCGCCTGATCCGGCTGATGTTGGACGAGGTGACAGCGGATTTTCCGATGGACTTCGAATAGATATGTAAAACCCGGAGGAAAAGCTTTGGCAACTGCAAAAACAATCAAACGTTTATATAAGACGGAGAGCCGCCTGAAGACAGCGCTCTTTTATGCCATTGAACTGCTGGTGGATGTACTGATCATTTATGTGATCGTGAAAGGATTTTCCCTTGCATATTCCTTCTCCTATGAGGTGTTCAGTGATTCGGCGAAGAATGACGGTGATACAAGCTACGCGGTAGTGACGATCCAGCCGGATTCCTCCATAAAGACAGTTTCGGAAGCTCTGTATGACGCAGGAGTTATCAAGAATAAATATGTCATGATGGCGAAGATTAAGCTGAACGGATACGGGCCGGATATCCGCCCGGGGCGCTACGCTTTAAGTCCTTCCATGACATATGACGAGATCATTAAGACGATAACCACCGTCCCGGAAAAGGAGAATACGGATGGGTAGTAGGCCTCGTTCCGTGAGGGGCCTGAAGCCCCGGGGTGAAAGGAATCGGGTTTGAGTCTCATAGGGAAAGAGACCGGACGTGAGTCTCATAGTAACCGTGTCGGTATGAGAGTGGGGTTATATAGGGAGTGAATATGCTTCAGACGGATCGTGTCAGATCCTTCATCCTGTCACATTATGCAGATGAGGATGGGGAGCTTGGAAGAATTTATGAGGATGCCGTAAACCGTGGAATCCCGGTGATCCGGCAGGATACGAAGGAGCTGCTTCGGCTCCTTCTTTCTATGCAAAAACCGGAACGAATCCTGGAAATCGGAACAGCTGTTGGTTTTTCTGCACTTTTTATGGCCGAATGCCTTCCGGATGCGGAGATCGTAACCATGGAGCTGGATCCGGAAAGAGCCCGGGAGGCGGAAAGAAATTTCCGGGAAAGAGGTGCCGGAGGAATCCGGCTTCTGGAGGGCGATGCGGCGAGGCTGCTCCCTGAAATGTCCGGAACATTTGATTTCATTTTTGTTGACGCTGCGAAGGCACAGTACATTTCATATCTCCCGGAATTGCTGAGGCTTTCAAAGGAGGAAACGGTAATCCTTTCGGATAATGTGCTGCAGGAAGGTAATATTCTGGAATCACATTTTCTGGTGGAGAAACGTGATCGCACCATTCATGACCGGATGAGGGAGTATCTGTGGAAACTGACGCACACACCGGGAATGGACACATGCATTCTGGATGTGGGGGACGGAGTGGCAGTAACTCATATCAAAAAAAGAGTTTGATTACATTGGGATAAAGGCAGAAAGGATATGGAAAGTAATAAACAGAATTCAAGACCGGAGCTTCTTCTCCCGGCGGGGAATTTGGAGAATCTGCGGACGGCGATACAGTATGGGGCGGATGCGGTTTACCTGGGCGGAAAACGTTTCGGACTCCGGGCAAAGGCGGATAATTTCACCGTATCGGAGATGGCAGAAGGGGTGGCCTACGCTCATGCCCATCAGGCTAAGGTTTATCTGACTGTAAATATCTTTGCTCATAACAGGGACCTGGAGGGACTGAGGGAGTATTTTACAGAGCTGAAGGGGATCCCTCTTGATGCGCTTCTGATTTCCGATCCGGGCGTTTTTATGCTGGCAAAGGAGATGCTTCCGGAAATCCCAATCCATATCAGTACGCAGGCCAATAACACGAACTATCTGACCTGGGAATTCTGGAAGAAGCTGGGAGCGGAAAGGGTTGTCGCCGCACGGGAGCTTTCCCTTGCGGAGATCGGCAGGATCGCAGAGGAACTGAACGGGGAGATGGAGATTGAGGCCTTCGTGCACGGAGCCATGTGCATTTCCTATTCCGGAAGGTGTCTTTTGTCGGCGTATTTTACCGGCAGAGATGCGAATCAGGGGGCCTGTACGCATCCCTGCCGCTGGAAATATGCCCTGAAGGAGAAGGCGGATCAAGAGGATCACTGTCAGGAAGGAGATGCAATCGAATCTTCATCGGAATTATATCTGGAAGAGGAGAGCCGCCCCGGTGAATATCTTCCGATCGAGGAGGATGAAAGAGGAACCTACATCCTGAATTCCAAAGACCTTTGCATGATCGAACACATTCCGGAAATGGTCAAGGCCGGGATCGCATCCTTTAAGATCGAAGGGCGGATGAAGACAGCTCTATATGTGGCTGTGACCGCATCCGTGTACCGCCGGGCTATCGATGACTTTTTTTCATCGGAGGAATTGTACCGGCAGAACATCCCGGAATATAAGCGGGAGATCGGACTCTGCACGACCCGGGAATTCAGCACCGGATTCTATTTCGGACATCCGGATGAAACGGGGCAGATCTATTCCGGCAGCACCTACCGCCAGGGTGCAGTTTATCTCGGCACGGTTGCGGAAGTGGATCCGGAGGGGAGAGCCGTTATTTATCAGAAGAATAAATTCTCTGTGGGAGATGAATTGCAGATCATGCCGTTCCGGGGGGGAGCAGTAGCAGCAAAAGTTTTGTCCATTCGGAACGAAGACGGAATGGAAGTGGACAGTGCACCCCATCCCATGGAAAGACTGTCTGTCGCACTTCGCTGCAGGGAAGGCCTTGAAATCATGCCCGGAATGCTTCTCAGAAGGATATCATGACGGAACGGGAAAATACAATCGCGTTTTCTTTGTCTAAAGTGCACAAAAAGTTTACGTAATATTTCATTATTGAACCCGATAATCTGTCAGAATAGCAAAAAAATGCTGAAATTTTTGTTATTCTTTTCAAGTGAAGCGGAATATGCTATAATACTTTAGTCTGCAGGTACCATTTTGCAGAATAACACTGGGGGTGGAAAGCATGCGTGTAGCGGGAGCAAGAAAGAAGATACGTATCGGTGACCTTTTGGTTGAAGCCGGTGCGATCACCGAGGAAGAGCTTCAGCAGGCCCTGGCCAAGCAGAAGGAAGAGGGCGGTCGTATCGGAAATGTGATCATGGAGATGGGCTTCATCAGCCGCGAGCTTCTGATCACAGTGCTGACAACCCAGATGGGCATCGATTTTATTGAACTTCGGGCTGCGAAGATCGATGAGGCTGTTCTGAAGCTGGTACCGGATAAGATGGTCAACCAGTACAAGGTTATGCCCATCGGTTTTGCGGAAGATAATCCGAACATTTTACGTCTGGCTATGGCGGATCCCATGGATCTGGTAGCCATCGACGATATCTCCATTTCTTCCAATCTTCAGGTGGAGCCCGTGCTCGCCTTTGAAGATGACATTCAGGAATGCATCGGTAAGTACTACGGCAGTGCGCAGGCTATGCAGGCTGCGGAGGCTTACCGTCTGGAGCGGGAATCCGACCAGCTGAGCCAGGAAGAAGAAGAGATGCTGAAGGAGGATATCGATAATTCTCCCATCGTCCTTCTTGTTAATCAGATTCTGGAAGGCGGCGTCCGGCAGAGAGGCTCCGATATTCATATCGAACCCATGGAGACCTACGTTCGTGTGCGGTACCGTATCGACGGTGCCTTAAAGCAGGTCATGACCTATGATTACAGTCTGGCTGCAGCTATCGCGGCACGTATCAAGATTATCGGCGGCATGGACATCGCCGAGAAAAGAAAACCTCAGGACGGTCGTATCACCATCATGGTGGACCGCCGGGAGTTCGATGTCCGTGTATCCTGTCTTCCGACGGTATACGGAGAGAAGATCGTTATGCGTCTTACCTCCAAGGACGGACTGACAAAGCCGAAGTCCGGCCTCGGTATGTCCGAAGAGGAGATTGAGGTATTCGACGGCATCCTCTCCAATCCTCACGGCATCATTCTGGTAACCGGCCCTACCGGTTCCGGTAAATCCACGACACTGTACACATCCCTCAGTGAGCTGAATACGGAGGATGTAAATATCATCACGGTTGAGGACCCCGTCGAGGCAAATATCGACGGCATCAATCAGGTTCAGGTAAATGTCAAGGCGGAAATGACCTTCGCAGCGGCACTTCGTTCCATCCTGCGTCAGGACCCCGACATTATCATGATCGGTGAGATCCGAGACGGTGAGACGGCACAGATCGCGGTTCAGGCTGCTATCACCGGTCACCTTGTTGTATCCACCCTGCATACGAACTCCGCGGCATCCACGGTTACCCGTATCATCGATATGGGTATCGAGCCCTACATCATAGGTGATGCTCTTGTAGGCGTTATTGCCCAGCGTCTGGTACGCCGGCTCTGCAAGGCCTGCAAGGAACCGCGCCTGGCAGAAGAGAACGAGAAGGAGATCCTCGGCGTTGAGGACCCGGACGAGGATGTGGTCATCTATCAGCCTGTGGGCTGCCCACTCTGCAACGATACCGGTTATTCCGGCCGAATCGGTGTGTACGAGATGATGCCCGTATCCCATGATCTGCAGATCGTTATCGCCCGGGGCGGAACAGCTGATCAGATCGAGAAGCAGGCACTGTCAGAAGGCATGCTGACACTGAAAATGGGTGCGGCAAAGCACGTACTGAACGGCATCACATCCATGGATGAGATGAAGAAGATCGTTTACACCACCGGTGATGAGTATTAAAATACTGGCATGGCTAATATGTCATCCAGAGGGAATCGCTATATAATTGTCATCCTGAGCGAAGCGAAGGATCTGTACAAGAAAGATTCTTCGGCCTGCGGCCTCAGAATGACACAGAAAAATGGCCTCAGAATGACAAGTGTGTCATCCTGAGCGAAGCGAAGGATCTCTAACCTCTAAGCGAAATGTAATCCTATAATATCAAATATGAGAGAATGGGGGTAAAGAAAAACTATGCTTGATATGGACGAACTGCTCAGTCTTGCGATTGACCAGAATGCATCCGATATCCACATTGCGGTTGGCATCCCGCCGAAATTCCGAATCAGCGGTGCCCTTGTGGATGTAAATGTACCGCCGCTTACTGCGACGGACGCCATGGAATCCATCGGCTCCACCATGAATGAACGCCAGAAGGCCATCCTGAAGGACCGTGGTGAGTGCGACTATGCGTATTCCGTAGGCGACAAGGGACGTTTCCGTGTAAATGTTTTCATGGATCGTGGACGTATGGCAGCTGCCTATCGCAAGATCGATACCATTATCCCCAGACCGGAGATGCTGGGACTTCCTCCGGCAGTGGTGGAACTGTATAAGAAGAAAAGAGGACTGGTTCTGGTTACCGGCCCCACGGGTTCCGGTAAATCCACAACCCTTGCTTCCATCATTAATAAGGCAAATGAGAATATCGCCACCCATATCATTACGCTGGAGGACCCCATCGAGTACCTGCATCAGCATAAGAAATCCATCGTAAATCAACGTGAGCTTGGTATGGATACCCTGTCCTTTGATAATGCCCTTCGAGCTGCCCTTCGTGAGGACCCGGACATTATCCTCGTAGGTGAGATGCGTGATCCGGAGACAATCCAGATCGCCATTACCGCAGCCGAGACCGGACACCTGGTATTCTCCACCCTGCATACCATCGGTGCGGCAAGTACCATCGACCGTATCATCGACGTGTTCCCGCCCCATCAGCAGCAGCAGATCCGTATCCAGCTGGCCATGGTTATCGAGGGCGTTATCTCCCAGCAGCTGATTCCCACCATTGGCGGGAACAGCCGTTGTGCAGCCTTCGAAGTCATGCTGGCAACACCGGCAATTCGTTCCCAGATCCGTGAAGCGAAGACCCATCAGATCGAGTCTTCCATCCAGACATCCAAGGGAATCGGAATGATCACCATGGATGATGCACTGATCGATCTGTACCGGAACGGCATGATCTCCAGGGATATGGCCTTGATGTACGCACAGGATCAGCTGGGTATGAAGAAGAACCTCTTCTAAAAGAACTGTGATATGTTTATGAATTGTTCATAAATGGGTTGCAATTTGTTCAAATTTATTGTACTATTTGCATAGGTATATTGAAAAAATGTAAGTTGGAGGAAGAAGAATGGCAAAGTATTCTTTCAAGGTTGTCGACTCCGCGGGCAAATCAGCGAAGAAGACTGTCGAGGCAAAGTCTGAAGAGGCGGCAAGAGCGAAACTCCGTTCCGAAGGCTTCAGTGTAGCCGGTGTCGGTAAGGAAGTAAAAGCCGGCGGTGGCAAGAAGGGCGGTAAGGTAACCAACCGTGATCTTTCCGTATTCTGCAAGCAGTTTGCTGCAGTACTCCGGGCAGGCGTTCCCCTTATCTCTGCTTTGGATATGATGGCCGAGCAGATGACAAATAAGTCGCTTCAGGCCGGACTTCAGGAAGCTGCATCATATGTGCAGAAAGGTGGCACCATGTCCCAGGCTATGGCGCAGAGTCCGAAGGTATTCCCATCTACGCTGGTCAACATGGTTGCTGCAGGTGAGACATCCGGCAAGATGGAGGTTTCCTTCGAACGTATGGCGATTCAGTTTGAGAAGGATGGAGCTATTCAGGCAAAGATCAAGAGCGCCATGGTTTATCCTATCGTTATCCTTGTGGTTCTGATCGGTGTAGTAGGACTTTTGATGGTCATGGTTATTCCTACTTTCTCTGAGATGTTCAAGGAGATGGGAACCAAGCTCCCGGCAGGTACACAGATGTTGGTTAATCTGTCTGACTTCATCTCAACGAAGTGGTGGTTGCTCCTGATTATCGTTGTTGCACTTGTAGTTGGATTTAAGATCTTCCGTAAAACCCCGGCCGGCCAGCAGTTCACCGGAACCTTCTGTCTGAAGGCACCTATCGTTGGGCCACTTTGTGTAAAAACGGCGGCCGCAACCTTCTCCCGTACTTTTGCAACACTGCTTGGCTCCGGTATCAATATGATCGATGCCATTGAACAGACCGGCAGGGTTATGAAGAACAAAATCATTCGGGACAAGGTTATTGAGTGTAAAGGTCAGGTAGCCAAAGGTGTTCCTCTTTCTGTTCCTATTCGGAATATGGAGATATTCCCCAATATGCTTCCTTCCATGATGCATATCGGTGAGGAGACAGGTAACATCGAAGAAATGATGGAGAAGGTGGCTGACTTCTATGAAGAAGAGGTTGATAATGCTGTTTCCGCGCTGACCTCCATCATGGAACCCTTGATCATCGTTGTACTGGGTGTTACCGTCGGTACCATTGTTATCGCAATCTACACACCTATCCTTTCCATGTACGATGCGGTGGACAGCTACTAAAATGGTGTAAACGCTTTCCGGGCGAGCGGAGAGTGATTACATAGATACCCTTTCACAAAGATATAGACTGTCGGGCGAGCGACACGATATATATTTTCAAAATGAGGGAAAGAAAAAACAAATAATTAAAGGAGAGAAAAAACTATGAAGAAAAACAAAGGTTTCTCACTCGTTGAGCTGATCATCGTTATTGCGATTATGGCTATCCTGGCAGCAGCTATCGCTCCGGCTCTGATCCGTTACATCGATAAGTCCCGTAGAGCAGACGACGTAACTGCAGCCGGCACTATCGCTACCGCAGTTCAGTCCGCACTGGCAAATGAGGATGCTTATGATCAGGCTATGTCCGCAGCTGGTACAAACTACGCTAACGACATCCTGACAGCAACAGCAGATGGTAATAATGAGTTTAATGGTACCAACGTAGATGTCTTCAAGAGAGAGGTTAACTCCAACATCGGCGGAAATGCTCCGAAGATCAAGTTCCAGAAGGCTCCTGCTGCAACAGCTGCAAACTGCACATGGGTAGTTCGTGTAAATTCCAATGGTAAGCCGGTAGTTATCCTGAGAGCTAACAATACCGATATCGAGCTTTCACCCACAATTCATGACAGCTACAAGTAAGATTGCTTTATAGTGTGATCTATCAGACCCGTCTCGCCCGCGGGTCTGAAATATGGTAACTTATTGTCTATCTCTAAGTACTCGCAGTCAGCTGTGCGAGAAATCAGAGCTGACGGCTGCGATTGATTATCTTGTATCGGATGGATGTCCGATGAATATTCGAATTACATAGAAATGTGAATCGGGGCAAATCCGATCGGTAAGGTGGCAGCTGTGAGCTGTGCCTTTTAAGTATGAAAAAATACTGATTAGCGAGGGAGGCTATCAAATGGCAAAAGCAAGCAGAGTATTGTCAATTGACATTACGAATGAAAGCATTACAATTGTGGACATTACTGCTTCGGCAAAAAAGCAGACCTACATCCACAAGGTGCTGATCTTTGAAACACCGGAAGACTCCTACGAAGACGGGACCATCCGGGATCCTGAGAGAATTGCAAATGAGATTAAGGGCCAGCTTAGTGCGGCAGGAATCTCCAATAAGACAGCTGTCTTTGTGATGAATTCCACCAGGATCATCAACAGGGAAGTGACGATTCCCTTTGTGAAGGAAAATAAGGTTGCCGGGATCATTCAGGCGAATGCATCTGATTACTTCCCGGTCAGCATTGATGATTATATCGTATCTCATTCTGTTCTTGAAACGATGCAGGATGAGAATGGCGTGAAGCAGATGCGGATCATGGCAGTTGCTGCACCGGAAGCAATGGTTCGTTCCTACTATGATCTGGGAGCAGCCTGCGGTCTGAAGGTGCAAGATATCGATTATATCGGTAATTCCATGCTGCAGCTGATTAAGACACAGACAACCGAGCAGTCCACCACCATGGTAATCCAGCTCGGCAGCGAAGCTACCGTACTGAACGTAGTTCAGGGTGATAAGCTTCTTCTTCAGCGTAATGTGCCTTATGGTACAAATCCTGCTGTGAATGTGGTAATGGAGGAAAGAGGAGTGGATGCTACCACAGCCATGACCCTTCTCCAAAATGACCGCATTATCACTGTTGATTTTGATGACAATGATGCAACCGGCGCATTCCGTTACCTGATCAATAACATCGGTCGTGTTATGGATTACTATGCGAGCCAGCATCCCAATGAGCCCATCGATGATGTGTTCCTGACCGGTGACGGCGCTTTGATCAAGGGCATTGATGGTCTTTTCAAGATCCAGCTGAATGTGTCCACTCGGATCATGGATACCCTCTTCAATGTGAAGTTTGATCCTTCTATCGATCAGAAGGTTTATAGCCCGGTATACCTGATCTCCCCCATTGGTGCGGCTATCAATCCTATGGGCTTCGAACTCGGTGCGGCCGGTGGTGCTGCAGGAAGTGGAGAAAAGAAGACTATCGGTTATGCTCCCTTTATCATCTTTACTGTTATCTGTGCGATTGCAGCGGCTGCTTTGTCCTTCTGGGTTTTGAACAAAAAGAGTAATCTACAGGATGAAAAACGTTCCCTTGAGGCTCAGATCGCGGAGAAGGAGTACATCGAAAAGATTATTGCGGAGCATGCTGCGGCAAAAGCAAAACGTGATGACGCAGTGGCAATGAGTGCTTCCACCTATCATCTGAATGAGCAGGCACTTGCTTTTATTAATGAGTTTGAGGGCAAGATCCCCAAGAGCGTTTATATTACCAATTTTGCTTCATCCGACGGTGGCGTAAATGTGAATGTTATGGCGACCGGGTATGATGATGTGGCTCAGCTGATCGTGAATCTGAAGTCCATCAGCATTATTGAAGATGTCTATGTTGCTTCTGTAGCTACTGTTCGTGCTGACGGTACAGGTGATGATGTATTCCAGTTTGGATTGACCTGCAAGTATGTCGCACCGCAGACAGAAGAAGCTGAGAAGACAGAACAGTAAGGGAGGGTGGAAATATGTCAGATACTTCAAAAAAAGCGTTGATTGCGCTGCTGGGAATTCTTATCGTCGTAGCAGCATATATGTATGTTTTCCAGCCTGCTCAGGATGATATCGACATGCTGGATGCAGAAATTACTTCTCTGAAGAGCCGCCTTGCGGATCTTACAGAGAAGGAACAGCATAAGGCTGAGCTGGAGGCAGAGATCGTTCAGTTCAATCAGGAGTTTGAGGAAGAACTGAAAAATTATCCTGCTGATCTGGAGCAGGAGAACACTCTTATGTTCCTGAAGGGTGTTGAAGAAAATAATGAATTTGTCAATCTGAATTTCTCCATGCCTAAACCGTCTTCATTCTATACACTGGGCAAGAACAGCAATCAGACGGATGCTTTAACAGGGGAAGAGACACAGAAGGAACAGCCTTATGTAGCAATTTCTTCGTCATATTCGATCGCTTATGATGGTACCTATGAAGGACTGAAAAGTGTATTGCAGTATGTAGCGGATTATCGCTATCGTATGAATATTTCTTCCTTTGATATCGCTTACGATCAGGATACGGATAAGGCGAAAGGTTCTGTAGTCCTGAACGGTTATGCTATCACAGGCCCCGGTCGTGAGGCTAATAAGGTTGATCTTGGTCTTCCAACCGGAACCAGCAATCTTTTCATTGCTGGAAATGGTTCAAATACATCTGCTGCAAGAGGCAAGTATGATAGTGATAATGGGGCATCCATTGTTGTAAGCAATAACCTGATGATCCTTCTGAATTCTGCAAACAGTGATCTTTCATCAGGAATAATCGTTGCATCTAATGCTAATCGTGAAGAGACTTATGTAACATCCAATGAGAATAGCAAGGTTGACCTGAATATCAGTGTTTATTCTGAGGATGGAAAGAATTTTGTCAAGTACGCTATTGGAGACAAAAGTTATGTAACAGAGGTTCTTACGGAGGATGTTGCTGTATATGTTAAGTCTTCTGCAAGAGTAGATGCGGATGATGCTAACGGTGTGAATGTTACGATCATGAACACAAGTACTCTTCCGGTATTCTTCAAGGTTGTAGATGATGATGCAACAAGTCCGCGTTTCGAGGTTGTGAACCGGTCCGGATCTGTTAAGGTTTATAAATAGTCGTTGACATATGTCGGCATTCGAAGAGAAAGTTCTTTTCGGATGTCGACATATGTGAAGTTATAGGAAAATGTGAATTATCTGTGTCTTTTCATTGGCATAGTATCTTATTTCCCCAAATCCCAAAATCCTGTAACCGTCACGGAATCTCATGATTGCGTATTACGATGATTGGAGAGAAGAAATATGGTTCGAACAAAGAATAAAGGTTTCAGCTTGATCGAAGTGGTTGTGGCCGTAGCTATATTGACATTACTTATGGCTCCGATCATACAGCAGGTCTTTACTACGCTGAATACCAGTGCACAGGCGAAAGAACGTCAGTACGCTGTTGAGAATGCGGAGTATATACTCAATTCCTTTCAGGAGACACCGCTTGTTGATGTATTGAATCCTAAAACAGTGGATGGAAATTCCATGGTTGCAGGGCAGACGCTGGTGGGTAGTCCTGATGTAGAAGGTGAGTTTGCTTGTGATGCAGTTGTAGCCGCTTCTTATGCTTCATTCTCTGATTACAGGACAAAAGTAAAAAATAACAGCATTAATGTTGTTACGGATTTGGATCAGGCATTGGAAGCAACCGCCGAAGAAATCGATGAAGATGAAACGAATACTAACTATAGCGGAAAGAAGTTAGTTGTTAAATATGCAGTTACGAGCTATAATCTTGGATCCGAGAAACTGGGGCGTCATACGTACTCAAAGAAAACCATGATTGACAATCTGAATACTCAGCTGTTAAGAAACGGACTGGCTGTTGAGACTCACTTCAATGATGCTCAGAAGGAAGTCCTTGCTTCTAAGGATTATCAGATCAATACAGAGGGCGCTGCGGTACATTATGATTCATCCGGAAGGATCGATAGGATTGTATGTACACAGATTAAGGGACTTCAGGACCCGAACGGTGTCGGTGTAAGTTATCTTGCCAATTTGGATGAAAATGAAGTTGCCATCATCAATTTGGTTTCTCATGTGGATTATGATAAAGAAGCCACATCTTACTTCTTTAATCAGAACATGAAGAAACTCGGAGAAGAGGGTTACCTCAGCGAAATTTTCAATGAGGATCCTTCATCTATTGTATTTGGACAGGATGCATATGTAGGATATACCAGCAGAATGGTTAAGATTACAGTAAATTCCGGTATAGGTCTGGTTACAGAGACAGATGAAGATGGTAATCCGAAACAGGTAGAGAAAAAATATTACCAGGTGGAATGTACACTTCATTATGAAAATTATCTGCATGAGTCGGATACTAATGAACCGGATACGCTTACCAGAACTGTTTACAAGAAGAAATTCTATTCAACGGACAAGGATACCGGTAATCCCGTTCCGCCGCTGATCTACCTCTTCTATCAACCATTGGTAATCAATGATACCGAGTATGCGAATTCAGACTATATCGTGACTTATGATGGAATCATCTATGATTCAAATGAAAAGCATGCAAAGATCTATATGGTTTGTCCGAATACTCCAACATTTACAAGTGGCGTTAAAACACAAACAGTGGATGGAAAGAAGTATAAGAAGTTTGTGACCCAGTATGGTTACAGCAGCGATCAACCGGTAGAGATCTACTTGAATTATTTACAGGAAACGACTTCCGGTGAGGGAAGCCCAATTCATATCTATACAAATATATGGCATGAAGGTGCAGAGACAGAGATTAATCCGGGTAATTTCAATAGAGATAAGGTTTTTCTAAGTTCTGATCGAAAAGGTGTAACATATAACCCGGATTATTATTATAGCGTTTACAGCTCCTCAGACAGCACTTTGGTAGGTGAGAATGAGGAAAATATTAAGGAATGTACCAGAACAGATTACCCGTTGCAATATCATTTTAATGATAAGTATGATTATACTATCAGTGATTTTAGTGATGATCGCTTGTATTCAAACAGGATCTATACGGTAACCGTTCAGTTGGATCGTGAGGGAGATACGGACAAAGGTTATTCCGTAAAGCTGACCGGAGCGAAGGGGGTTGAATAAGTGAAAAGAAATTTATTTTCAAAATTGAAATCCAGATTCAAGAACGCCGGATCAGGTGTAGTCCTTGTCATTGTTGCGGTTGCATTTATTGGAATCCTTGTCGGATCGCTTCTAACCGCTGTTGGCTATGCATATCGGTTGAAACTGTATGATTACAATGCAAAGGATAATTTCTATTATCTGGAACAGGCAATGGACGAACTCTATGTCGGAGTAGGTAACAAGTCCATGGAGGTTATGCAGGGTGCTTTTACGGAAGTTCTGACTTCTGATCTTTCAGAAGAACATATGGATGAGCAGTTTAAGTCAGATTTCATCAAAGGAATGGTTGACTTTTTCGTTGCTCCCAAGATTGGAGAAACAACGGTTAGTGTTGCTGATTTTCTGAGATCATATATTTCTAATACGGATATTGTCCTCGATGAAGGTACAGCTGAGAACCCCTTGCCGAATCTCGTTTACCTTGACAAAACAGGAAATGAGATAGACAATCCGGCTGTTGGCATAAATAATGCTTCTACAATTGATTCGATCATCATCAAGAATGTTAGATTGAGTCGTATTGGAACTTATAAAAGATCTACAGCTAATGGTGATTATGAGCAGACGATTTCCGCTGATATCACCATCACTAAGCCTGCATTTAAGATTAAGTTTAGTACTTCCGGTACATCATCATCAACATTGTTTGACTTCTCTATGATCTCAGACGGAGGAATTGAGATTCATACACCGACGGGTATTTCCGGAACAGACAATGAGTTTAATATGACCGGAAATATCTATGCAACAGCAGATTTTTATGATAAAGAGTATAACAAAGAATCAGGAGAGAAGAAATACGGTGAAGATAAGGATGCCATTGACATCGGCCGTGTAGCTTCGAATGGAAATAGTATCATTAATAAAGTGACAAATAATCCTACTGACGGTGTATATGAGGAGAGCGCGTATTCCGGTCTGTTCATTAAGGATACAAAAGTGAATCTGCAGTCAGATAAAGTAATTGTCGCAGGTTCCATTTCCGTTATGGGAGACGGTTCGCTTTCCATTTATAGAAAGAATGATAATGAGATCGGTAATACGGATCTTTGGGCGGATAATATTGTTCTTGGTAATAAAGATGAGAAGAATGGCGGAAGTACAGAGGGAACTCGCGATGCTGATGGAAATATGACGTATACGAAATTCCCCAAGCTGAATGCCAGAGCAAACTTCCATGTCCGTGACGACCTTGAAATCAATGCGGATGGTTCAGCAGTGCGGCTTGCTGGTAATTATTACGGCTTTGGTAATGGTACGACTGCAGATGGTAGAAAGTATACCGATACAGCAATGTCGACCCAGTCATTCCTCGTGGGTGATAATAATACTGCAAGAGGACATTTTAACAGTTCTGCAATCGTAGTAAATGGTCAGAACGCCAGCTTGAACCTGAGCGATCTGAGTACGCTTTTCATTGCAGGAAGAACCTATATCGAACTTTCCCGCAATAAAGAGCCGGCAACTACAGGTGAAACAACAGACGATTCAAATACCGCTCCTCCTGCAGATGTTACAGATGGTGGAAATGGAACGATTCATGTCGGATCGAATAACAGCGAGTATGATGATTACCGTACAGGAGAAAGTCTTTCTCTGAAGACAAATCAGCTTGCATATGTTCCGATGCATATTACCGGTGTTGAGATCAGACAGAAAGAAGTAGACGGAAATGTGACTTTTGAAGCTGTTATCCCGACAAATCTTCAGAACAGTATTCTCTTTAAGGACATTCTTCAGTGTACTGCTACAAAGATTAATGATGAAGAAAGCGAAATGACTGTTCCCGTAATTCAATATAATACAAGAAACGGGAAAGAGTATTATTATGACTTTGATACGATCATTAGAGACAATTATCATGAATTATTGTCTAAAACTAATGAGGAAGACAAGGATGTAGTATTCGATTATCTTTATGCCACCAGTGAAGAGGATGCCGAGAGTAAAGAAATCACAGGCAACTACGGTGCCAATATACGGAACAGACTGAGGATTAGAAATGCAGACGAGTTAAGAAGACAGTTTATCATTTATTATCAGCGAGAGCTCGGTAACTATGGCCCCGGCAGTGCTAGAAGTGCCCTGAAGGATGTTGTTTCTGTAAGCGGATTTGAAAATTCGAATGGTTCTATTCTGGTCAATACGAGAGACAATTCTATTTTCTCTGCTGGAGCGATTACGGTAAAAAAAGATGCAAACTTCCGCATTACTGGTACCATTGAAGGAAATACAGGTTCTTTGGAAAATGATGTATTTCACAGATTCAATGAAACGGATGTTGTAAATGCAAATGATTCATATAGCACAAACAACACCTCGGACGGTGTAGATCTTACATTAAGGAATGTGTCTGCTGATATCAATACGACTGCGATTAACGGCGATAATCTCTGTGATGAGATGGAATCTCGCTATCGCTATCTGAAGTGGACTTTACAGAATTATAATCAGTCAGAGGAAGCTGAGCAAAAAGAGTATGAGTTTGTAAATGATTTTTATAAGACCTACAGTGGCAGTGGCGCGAGTGGATCATTACCCGGCCAAGGATATCTGTCACCGGTCAACAAATACATGAACATGACAAAATTGAATACTGATGTTGCACAGACGATCAAGCTCAATTCCGGATCGATCTGGTACAGCTCCGGCGATGTAACGGTTGGTTCTGATGATCCCAATAACAAGACATCGGCAAAGGGTATCGTAATTGCAGGTGGAAATGTATACTTTGATAAGGATCTGAATCGCTTTGACGGTTTGATCATTGCCGGAGATAAGATCTTTATTAATGCAGGGCCCGAAGGCTTAACATCAAGAAGCATGACATCATTTAATGCCAGTCCGGAGGTGGCGCGTGCCGTAATAGCGGATTGTATAGCATTATTAAAGAGTTCTAGTTCTGATCCTCTTGATCTTAAGAAGAAGGAATATTGTGCATTGGTTCTCCAGCTCTTTAAGGCCTATGAAGATGTTGATGTAACTACAACTACGAGTGTTGCAGAAGAGGAATCCAGTATTGTATCCATCGATGCAGTACAGAGTTCTGATATTGTCAACTTCTCCAACTGGATGAAGAATGTGGTAGATGTTCCCAAAAAGAAAGCTGCAGAAGCACCGGAAGAACCGGAAGAACCGGAAACACCGTAACAGAGATGATCATTATATTAGGAGGGGCTTTATGAAAAAGCATAAAAATGACAGGGGATACTCCTTGGTGGAAATGATCATTGTCATTGCGATCATTGCGATTGTTGCTACTTTGGCGATAGTCTCAATCACGCTGATACATTCTGCACGCGCAAAAGAAGCTGCGGTAACAGTAGATGAAGAGATAGCGACCCTGATCACTAAGTCAAAAAATATGAAATGTGAAAAGGGATCTGATTGGCAGTATGCAGCACGTATCTATTACCATGTAGACGATCAAAAGTATTATTTCCAAAAGGGTTACTATAACACTTCCACAAAGCAGTATGATTTCACAACAGGTGATACGGAGTCTGACGGGAAGGGGAAATCATTAACAGGTTATGTGGATGTTAAATTCAACGGTACCAGAGAGATATTAAGTGATGATCTGAAGACTACAGGATCTCAGGTGATTGCGGCTAATAATGCCATGGAGATCAAAAGTGTTGTTTGGGGCGTGCCAATCCGCTTTAACAAGGATGGATCCTGCGCAACCGGGTATGGTAATTATTCATTCTTAAAGAAAAACGGGAATGAAGTTGCTAACGATTACATTCGCCAAAATGGCAGTCATCAGTCCAGGTAAGGGGGGAGCGCTTTGAATAGAAGAGGAAGAGACAATCGGGGCGTGACTCTGATTGAACTAATGATAGCGATTGCAATATTGGCTATGTTGATGACAGCTGTGATCATGATGATGAGCAATAATTCTGTTGTTTATCGGAAGACGAAGGCAGATATCAATGTTCAGACAACTGCACAGGAAACCTATGCTGCGCTTCAGGACGTGATCATGCAGGCTACTGATGTCAAGATCTGGGGCGAGGATGTTGCCTGGAGTACATTAGGAGAAGATCCGGATGCGGAAACCGGAAAGTCTAAAGGGAATTACGGAGAGAATCCCTCCATCAGTATGTCTAAGGGCAATTTTCAGCCAATCAAGTTTTATCCGACTAAGATGGAGGTTCAGTACTCCATAGCGGGTACGACCGACACGAAAGAAAATTATGTCTGCACAGCTACTTATTATTTCTACCGTTATGGCAAGAGACTGAACATGGGAGAGAATGAGAGCCCAAGATGTGATATCTACGTGAAAAGGACCTATGGGGGAGCTCCCGGAAAGACAGATGATCCTATTTCAGGAGATCCTACTAAAGATACCTTATCCAGCTTCGAGGATTATCTTCTTACTTCATCTTTAGAGGATGTTGATTTTACGATTGATCCTGCTAATCAATCGATTTCACTTAATATGAAGTTTAATGATAAGAATATGACCTATAATACAAAGGGAATTGTGGGAATTCGGAATTCTTATGTGATGTTTGAGAAACCGGAGGAATCACAGTTGACTCCTTCTGAAGGATGATTAAGACCGATATGTAAACGTAGCACGGGAGTTAGGAAAGGGATAGAAATATGAAGAACAGAAATGCACGGACTCTTATCATATCGCTGGGCATGATGTTGATTATGTGCGTTGCTACTGCCATGCTTTCATTCTCACTTGCCGATGAGACGATTAAAACCACCGGCGAGTTGGTTGCGGATGCACAGGCAGAGCCTGCTTTAAAGACTACGAAGACGAACATTGATTACATCATCGAGAATTCGAATGATCCGGATGCGGATATCAGTACATTCCGGATTGTTGAGATCGGTTCCAGCAGTAACGGAGCTTATTCGGCGTTGGCAAAAATGGTGGAGAATGATCTGGCAACGGTGAAGTCCACTGAACTGGATGATGGTTCGATCTCGAAGACGATTGATTGGACTGACGGTGATGAAGATAATATCAGTCATTTTGTGAATATGGTGATCAATGGCTGGTCCACCGTTGAAACTGAAGAAGGCTCCGGAGAGATGAAGAAAATGCATCCGGATCGGATCGTATATGATTACAGATATGCCAATACTTCCGACGAAGATAAGATTCAGGAAATGAAGAGTCTGATCGGAAAGGCGGATCTGATCTATGTCAGCAACAATCCCGACAATCAGTATAGCGTGACGAATGATATCCCGGAGGATGTAAAGATTCTTCTTTCATCAGCGGCAACAGCGACTTATACACCGTTCATGATCGATAGCCCGACAAAGACTAAACATGGCGGTTCTTCTACGATTCCCAGCGGAATTACCTTTGCACACCTTGGCGCACAGGTACTGGGTGTTGCAGGTTCCAGCCGTAATGCTTTTTTGCTTGATACATCGAAGACGACAGATATCGTTAAATATCTGAGCCGTACGGATTCTGTTACTTATAAGAATGGTTTGTGGAAACCCGTCAGCGGCAGCCTTGTGTCCGGAAACTGGTATACATCAACGGAATATAAACGTGAGGTAACAGGAAAGGATGCGAACGGTTATCCTGCATATAAAGAAGAAGATGGCAAACCGGTTTATGTGACTACGGATAAAAAGAGTGCAACTACTGTAATCCTGCAAAATGCTGATGGAAAGTATATCTTCAAGGATGCGGATGGTAATGAAGTTGCAATCGATGCAGTCAACGAGGATGATACGGCACAGGCTCAGGAAGGTATCGATGATGTAAGCGTACTCAAACCTGTATATGTCGAAACGGAAAAGAAGACGACTGCAAAGATTCTGACGATCCAGGCTTCAGCTGGAGACAATGCGATCACAAATATGTTTAAGACGGCCGTCAAGACACCGGCAGCTTATCCTTATGATCTTTCGGCACTTAAGCAGGTGGAAGGATTCTCCACAATCAGTGCGAATCCGGAGGCTTATGTGATCAATGCTAATGAAGGGAATCTCCGTACTTATTCCCTGAATAATGCATTCTATAAAGCTGGCTATGCGGTACAGAAGGAGCACCCGAATAATGTGATCTTTGATACTGTATTGGCCAGTGATGTACTTGACAGCAGCGGGAATATCAAGGCTGATATTTCGACTTATGATATTATCATTCTTGAGGCGGGGCTTAAGAATACTAAAATATCGGAAGATACATTCCGGGCATTTAACTCGATGGTTTATGGTATGCAGCATATTGTGTATGCAAATACCCTTACATCGACCTCAGGATCCGGAACAAATAATGATCCTGATATTGAAACCTCTGATGCTGTGAACTATTCTTATGTCATGGCAAAGGTGGCAGATATTAATGAAAATTCCAGATTTTCCAATGTTCTTGTTACTGGAAAGGCAGAAATGGAAGTCTATGGAGCAGCTATTAGTCCCAATGGTGTGAAGCCAATCGCTGACATCATTAACAATGGTTCTTATCGTGGAGTAGGCGGAGGCGGATCCTCCTCCAACCTGTATACGGTTCTTGAGGTTCAGCCGTGTTATCCCATAGATCTGAATCTTGCAAAAGCACTGAAACAGATTGGATTCAGCAACAATCATGTTAGCAATATTACAGATGATGCATCTTTGTTCTATTATATTGAAACCAGTTCTGTGATTAACGGTATGACATCGGATGAGATTTCATTCAACGGTGAAGTATCACTGACGGATATGGAATCTACCGATAGCACGACAACCGGTATTTCTGTACGTGGAGATGTTGATGTTAATACAGGTAACCTGACAAAGGAAAACGCAGTTGACTATTATGACTGGGAGCTTTCCAAAGCGAAGATTGCTTACCTTACAGGATTACCTTATAACAAGGTGAATGTTGTTCATATGTCCTCTACGGAGTTTGATACAAGTAGAGAAACTCTTCTGGACAACTATGATGTGATCTATATCGGAGGAAACCACAGCGGTATCCGTGATATCGGAAAGCTGTTGGGAACTACTTCGACAAATCCCTCCGAGAGCGACAGATTTATTAAGGGACGTACAGCAAGTACTGCTACAATGTATGAGATGTACTTCCATAATGGTGGAACATATGATCAGACATCAGCGTCCGGTGGGATCGGTGTCCTTGCGGGAAATGATATTACCTATAATAAGAGACTGGAACTTGAGGAGTATGTTGAGGCAGGCATGCCTTTGATCTTCTCATCAGATGTTACAGATGCCTTTTATATTGCAAAATCAACCAAGTATAATAACACATTGATCGATCCTGATTCCAATGTATATAAGCTCCTTAATAAATATATCACAGGTGATGCTTATACCACGGATGCTGCCGGAAATCGTACTTATGAAACTTCAAGATCCAATGTGCTTGCCGGATTTGACCCGCATGATCAGATTAAGGTATATAATGCTGATGGTGCTTATGGCAATACTTACGGCGGAGTAGTTACCGTTTTTGGAGGCCGGGATACAGAGGTGTACGTATGGGATAAGACTTCCAAGACCAATAAGACGGTGACACTCAATTCACCCAGCATGACTGCAGTAAATGCTGAGGAGCTATATAATCTGCTTTTTGATCCCTCAGTCGGTCAGAGACCGAAATTCTCACTTATTCAGACACCTATGCTTTATGTGGAAGGTGATGACAGCACGGAATTGGCCAAAGGGTCGACCATCACATATAAGTATGATATTGCTTCAAAAGAGAATTATGATATCAATATCTACATTGATGATAATGCTAATTCAAGATTTGAAGAGAGTGAGTTGCTTTATAGCTCGGATCCGGCCAATAAGTCACTTGTGAAAGGAAATGTGGTTGCCAAAACAGATGATTCCGTTAGTTTAAAGCTTCCTGATTCCTTTGACGGTGCATTCTACTGGAAGTTTGAGCTTGTTGCCGGAAAGTGCAAGAGTTCAACAACAGGCCTATCCAAGGTTACCGTTGATCCGGATAACAAGAACTATGTAAATGTACTTCAGATCGTAGATGAGAATGTTGCCATTCCACCGACAGAAACATCCAGTTATACATCGTTGTTGTTCTGTACAGAATGTCAGGAAGGTAAAGGTCTGTTAAGGGGTAATCGCTATTTCGCAACCGGAAAGTATTCTCAGGCGGCAGCGATTGGTGAACCCTTTGGGGATCCGAATCATACACCGGATGGTGGAAATCCTGCAACGCTTGTAGATCCTTCGGTGAATGACGACGGATTCGTTAATCCCGCAAAGGGGAAACAGCTTGGTATTCATCAGCACAATTTCGGTATCGTGAAATATGATTCTCAGTATTCTATCGGAAATAAGACCGGTGTCGATAACTGGGAGACAAACTGGGCCGAGGATCTGTATGATGAATATGATATGGATATCGATATATGGACAACTCGAGAGTATGAAGCTGCTGTAAGAGACGCCATTACGATGGTTACTCCTGATAATTATGCAGAAGCTGTTGCAGACTATGGTGCTTTGGCTACATTGTATGAGAGCTACTATAATACAATGCAGCGAGTCATTGAAGGAAAAACAGAGGATCTTGAAACGACAGATGCTTATAAGCAGCTAAAGAATAAGATCACAGGATCTTCGAATACTGTCCTGAGTCGTGAGACATCCAGAGGTGATTTTGGAATTTCCGAGGCAGAATGGAATCAGTATAGAGTTGCACAGAGGAATCTTGATAACCTTCTTTTATCCGCAAAGGGAAAGGTTGCTACTGATTCAACATCCCTCGATAAGATGACACAGGAAATTACATACGAAACAACTTATCACAGATACAGTGATTTTTATTCCCTTAGTAACAATCACAATATTAATTATACAGCTAATTATGATAAGTACTCTGTAAGTGCGGAAGATAAGCTTGTTTCCGCTAAGGCAACGGGAGTCAACAATAATCTGTATAATGAATTTTCCAAGTATTTTGCGTACTGGCGTAATGCGAAGATCTTCGAGCAGTATTTCTATAAGATGTATCTGAAGTATCTTACGTATGCAACAATGGCTGATCCGAATCCGGATGATGACGTAGAGGAATACCTTCCTGATTTTACACAGGTTTACTCCTGTATCGTAATCGGTGCATCTGATCAGTTTGGTAGAGACGATATTGATAACTCCGACAGAGCATTGGATGCCATTAATGCTTATATCGAGAAGGGCGGTAACACCTTTATTTTCCACAATACGATTTATGATGGTGGAGAAGCAGGAACAGATGGAACTGCACAGATGACTGCAGCTCTAAAGGATGTATTTGGACAGAATTATTCACATATTAAGGCTAATTATGAGAATGTGAATATGGAGTCCTTCCCCTATGAGATTAAGATTAATGATAATACAATCAATATTCCGGGAGTAAACACCAATGTCGACGGAAAAGCAGTTGGTACAATATTACCTGGTCAGGGACTGGATGTAAATCTGGTTTATGATGAGAACTGGAAACTGACAGATATTTCTTCAACGGTAAATAACAAAAAGCAATGGAAGGTTACACGTTCTTCAGTGGTTCCATTAAGCTATAGTGCGTATTTTGGTAAACAATGGGGAAGAAATGCTAATCAGTTGGCAACGAATGGTGAGGGCACTGTTACTGATGGAAGAGGGTTTACGCTAAACGTAAAGATATCTGTATTTTATGGTAACTCGCCTGATAATCAGGGCTGGTATCGTTGGCAATATCGAATTGACAGCTATAGTTTGACACCAAATACGGATGCGAATGATTCTAACATCTATTTTAAATGGGATATTAGTGGAGAGTATACGAATATTAATGAAAATCTGGCATTCATCATTTACCCAACGGGTGTGACATTATTTGATGATAATAATGCGTATTTCCAGTGGATTAATATTGCGGGTGGTTCAGGAAGTAAGACTGTTCCGATGTCAGATCTTACCAGTAAGGTATCAGTATCAGGTTCACCTAATAATACTGTTCAATTGTATGTTGATGGAAAACGGCCTGTTAATCAGATAGAGACTTATGAATTACAGAACAGTACAACGGTAACAAGGACTCTTGACATTCAATCAACAGAAGAAGTCAAAGTCACCTATACCACAGATGGAGATCCGGAGAGATACTATATTTCACCTTTGCTTAAGAATGGAAATAGTATAAATATTTCACCTGATCGACTGACATGGTTTAATACCGGAGCATTGGGTCATACCGGTTATCTTGCGGCGAATATGTACAAACAGGCACCGTTCCATTATACGGATTTTGCAGTATCGGATCCGCGTAGAAAACAGTATGATTCACGAGATGGTATCTTCATTTACACGAACCGGGCAAGCCAGACAAATAAGGGCGTGGTTACCCTGTATCCGTTCCTGATCTCTTCGGAGCTGAAGATATCCGGTACGCATCCGAACAGTTTCTCCTCAGATATTGAGGATGATGATCTGGTTGTATACTATACACTGGCCGGAGGCGTGAATGCAGAAGGAACACATGCAAATCCTGCAGCGGCTAATCCGCATGATGGTATTGACCAGTACTTCCTGTATTCCTATGGCAGTGTAACCTACTGCGGCGCCGGTCACTCGAATATTACCGGTCCGGGACGTGATAATAATGATGAGCGTCGACTCTTCATCAACGTTATTCTGAAGTCATCCAGAAAGTCAATCTTTGTGAAGGATGTAAGAATAGATGTATTTGATCCGACAACTTCTGAAGAGAATCCTTTGGAATCCAATCTGCAGATCATTCCTGTAGAAGATTATTATGAGATGCAGATTAACGGAGTTACTGACAAACCTGAGTTTACTTTCAAGGTAAGTGTTCCTGCAGAGAATACAGATGTGGATGAGGTTCGTATCTACTACGATCTTACACCTGATGTTGAAGGTGAACAGGCAGATAAAGACAAATTCAAAAATGACTTTGGCTTTAACTCCGACCGGGAGATCGATGGAAAGCATTATTCCGACCAAATGATATTCAGTGGTAAGAGCGAAGATGATGCTAATCTGAAGAAGGGTCATTACAAGCAGATCCTAAGTACAGACAGTAAAGTATCATTAGATCTACAGCCGAGCTACTTCGAACCATATGGTAATACATTTACAGTCGTTACCATTGCGGTTAAGACAACAGATGGTAAGTATTATTATCAGAAGATAGTAGTGAAGCTGGCACCGAAGCTCTGGGATCTCACGTAACTGCAAATATTAATTCATCCGGTGGATTGATCCACCGGATGAAGCAGAAACAATAAGTCCCCCATGGAAAATCCATGGGGGACTTTTGTAGTGAAGCATCAGGACGTGAAACCGTAAGCGTCAAATAAACGGTAAGCGTCAAACTAACTGTGTTACACCAAAAAAAACTAACGGGCTCGAAAAAACTCGTTAGTTTTTTCGAGTCCGTTGATAGGGGTTGCCAAGAAAGCGCCTTTTAAAACGATAACGTATAATAGTTTGCGCAAATTCAGTTTTGCGTCTGTTCTCTCAAAATAAAATAGACATACCCTTAACCTGTTGGTAGAATGATGTCACCACAACACAAAAATACCAGGAGGTACAAGGATATGTCTGATAACAT
>JAFXZW010000139.1 GCA_017541035.1 Eubacterium sp.
ATGTTATCAGACATATCCTTGTACCTCCTGGTATTTTTGTGTTGTGGTGACATCATTCTACCAACAGGTTAAGGGTATGTCTATTTTATTTTGAGAGAACAGACGCAAAACTGAATTTGCGCAAACTATTATACGTTATCGAATCATTTTGTCAAGATACGCTGTGTCCCGTAAATAAGGCGGTTTCACACTGCATAAGAAAACCGTCGAAATGCCATTTTTCACTGTACATTCCGACGGTTTTCCATCACTGTTATTTTTTTCATATCCGGTAAAATCCGCTATTAGCCCAACCTCTCAAGTCCCAAAAAGGATTTAGGCCGCAGCCGCAAACTGAATGGAATCATAAACCTCATGAAAGGATTCGATTCCCTTTTCCTTCGATGCCTCACGGCATACAGACTGCAATACATAGAACACGCTTCCGATCTTTACCACAACGGTTTCCCGGAGCATATCCACCGTTTCGCCTTCCTTCGTCGTGGCTCTGTATGTACACGAATACATATACGCCTTTTTACCATCCAGGCTTGTTTCGGTGATATCGCTGTAGACGCCGCCAAACGTCTTAGCTTCCTGTGCTTTGTATCTGCTTCTGATGGACTTTACCATATCTTTTGCACTAAGCAGGTGAGACACAAGCCACCCTGTCCTGACCCAGCTGGCAGTGATCAGAATGTGGTCTTCTCTGTTCATGATATTAAACATGGGAGCCTGACCTTCACACGCCGTCATCTCCTGCACTTCAGAAGCACTGAGTTCCGCAAAGCCCTCGGGGATCGTAATATTCATCTCGTCATTTAATACCATCTTCTTCATCTTTTTTCTCCTTGCAGTTTTTATTATCAGGTGTTCTTTTTTTCATTGGCGTAACTTTATCACAACCTCTGTCACAGAACTGTCACATCTCAGAACAGCCTGAAATAATCAACATGTCATGCCATTTTTTCCCGACAATAAGACTTACAAGGAGTTTTCTGACACCATTCTTTAAGGATGCGGTAGAGCTGCTCGTAGTCTGATGCGATATGATCGATATCATACTCCCGGGCCGCCGCTTCCACATTTCCGGTCGGCATGAACCATACCGACGCAAGCCCTGCATTCTTTGCGCCAAGCATATCGGAGGTAAGGGAATCACCGATCATGATACATGTATCGAGCGGTTCCCCGATCCTTTCAAGACAGATGTCAAAGAATGCCGCATCCGGCTTGGCAACTCCCATATCTTCACTTACAAAGACACCTTCTATGTACCGGTCCAGCCCAGTTGTGGCAATCCTTCCTTTTGCATTGACGGTGGCCCCATTGGATGCAATATAGATCCGGGAATCCGGGATATCTTCCTTCACCCGCTTTACAAATTCCAGTGCTCCATCCAGCAAAATCCCATTTTCGGACATCGTCCGGATAAATTCATCATTTAACGGGAGGGGATCGATCTTTGCCGGATCTCCTCCGCTCCGAAGGATCACGTCCCGAAACCGTTTCATGAAGAGCTCCTGTCTCGAGATCCTCCCCTTCTCCAGCTCCAGCCAAAGGGATTTGTTATATGCTTTAAAGGCATCGTAGATCTCCTCCGAAAAGAAAAGCCCCTTCGCTTTTAAGACAATCTCCAGTGCTTTATGTTCGGAGGCATGGAAATCCAGCAGTGTCTGATCCAGATCAAAGAGAAAATTATGATGCATGATTTCGATCCTCATTTTCACTACATCACCCATGTCACATACAGGGAACAGATCCCGGCCCGGCCGATCCATTTATCACCCTTCTTTGAAGAAATCCCTCTTCGACGATCTCATGAAACCTGTCACCGTCTCATTGAAACGCATCCTTTCGACACGGAAACCCATAGGCACTTTCCGCAGTCTCTACCGCCCGAATGATGGCCTCACTTACAACCTCCGCCGCAAGAGATCCCACCAGATCCATATCTGCTTTTACATCTCCCAGGGAAACCACGTAGATTGTGTCTCCATCCGCGGATGAATGCACGGGATGTATGGATCTTGCATACCCGTCATGCGCCATCCCGGCAATCTTGCAGAGTTTGGTCTTGGCAAAATGCGCATTTGTCATGACTACCGAAATGGTCGTATTCTCGATGAATTTATTCTCTTTCGGCAGGATTCCGGATCTCATGACATCCATGGTATCCGAGAACCCGGTGTTATCTCCGGAACGCAGGCCGGCGATCTTCATTCCGTTTTTCCAATCATAGACATCTCCTAAAGCGTTCAGGACCACCACTGCTCCGATCTTGAGATCCCCAATAGCGACAGCAAAGCTTCCGATCCCGGTTTTCATGCAGGTATCCATGCCTTTGATCTTCCCCACTGTAGCACCGCATCCTGCGCCGTAGTTCCCATCCTTATAATTCGGTGCGGTCATGGCAGTCTTTGCCGCCTCAAAGCCCATCCGGGCATCAGGCCGGACATTCTTATCCCCAACCGTAAGATCAAAGATATCGGATTGCACGACAAGCGGTACCTTTGTTACTCCCACATCAAAACCGATACCCGCCTCCTCAAGGTATTTCATCACTCCATCGGAAGCGGCAAGTCCAAATGCGCTGCCTCCACCAAGCACGATGGCATGGATCAGTTCATTTGTCATGAGCGGATTCAACTGCTGGGAATCTCTGGAAGCCGGGGCTCCACCGCGAACATCCACTCCGGTCCGCATACCGTCACGACTGATAAAGACGGTGCATCCGGTTCCCGCATCCCGATCCTCCACCTGTCCAATCTCGATGGAGCATACTTCCGTAACCGGGATTTCCTTCATTTTGTCACCTAGATCGAATCTCATTCAGTTTTTCTCGCTTTCTTAGGAATTCCGTACTGTTCAATGAGTTCATTCTACCATAATCAGGAGTCTTCCACCATAAAAAACTCAAATAGAAAATAAAATCAACGAATTTATATTGACCCGGAAATTCAGGCAAAATGAAGGCGTAAAAAAGCCCTTGCAAATTAAGGGCTCTCGATCCTTTGATATTACAGGAGTTCGCAAATACATTTTCTGAACAGTATATTTTCCTTAACATTTTCCTTTGCATGCGGAATCGATTTCACAGTAAGATCCAGTCTGTTTCCATCCGTAAATATCATAAGCCAGCCATAGGAGTTTTCTTTATCACTTGGGTAATCCGGATGTTCGTCCGGGTACTGCATAAACAGAACGTCCCCGAACCGCCGGATCCACTCCTTATCCCGGATAAAGGATCCGGTTTCTTCTACGACACAAACAATGTCAAAATCCTGAAAAATATCCTTTGGTGCATTGGGATTGGTTCGAGATCCATTCATATAAACAGCACGTATCCTGGCATCTTCATCCGCTGTACGCAGGATCAGTTCCATCATCTCTTTCTCTGTGCGCATTTATCATTTACCCCGCATTATAAATTATGAAGTCTAAGGCATTTTTTCAGTTCTTTCTTGCTATCGCAGTAAACTCTCCCGGGAGTTTTTCATTCTCATATTCCTCTCGGTACCACATAATATATCTGGCTATACACTCCGGATATTTTGTATAAAAGGCACGACAAACTCTTTTATATAAATCAAGCACCTTATCATTTCCACAGAATTCAAAAAGATAATCCAGCATTAACCCAACTTCATTTTCTGAGGCATCTGGATTGGCACAGAGTATTTCCACCGGCCCAAGATATTCACGATATGCTTCTTCATGGAGTATTCTTATTTGGTTCGTTATTTCATTTATCTCTTTATCAATTTTCATCCCCGTCATACTTTATTTTCTGTGTATTATTAAAGAATCTATGTAAATGTATCTATTGGATGTATTCCTCAATTTGTGATTCACTGAATCACAAATCTGTTGGGACTGAATTGCAGAAACAACTTGCTTCCGTTTTTCGCCTAAAGCTCAGTCGTATTCCGCAACTGCTATTCCATTAACACGTCCAGCCATATATTTCCCAACTATAAGACTATTCATTCCCCTTCTTTATCATCACTTTTGTCATTTATAGTTTCAATGAGACCTGTAACTAAATCTTGCAATTGGGCTGCATTTTTATTCGTGATTACAGGTTTTCCGGTTCTCTTTTCCACCGCCAATCGTGCTTCTCC
>JAFXZW010000017.1 GCA_017541035.1 Eubacterium sp.
ATCACAAAGTTCTGTCCGGAGAAATCGGTACAGGAGATTCAGGATTTTATATATGTATTCTTCCCTTTTATGTTTGGCATTTATCCTTATACCGCAGTAACGGACAAACAGAGGGAAGCCATGAAACAGGCAAATGTGGACTATGTATATCAGTCCATTTTTGAGATAACAAATAACTGTCTGCTGAAGCTTCTATAAAGCGAGGCGGACTAATAAAAAACACTAATTCCAAGGATAACACGATGGCTAAAACACTGATAGCATTCTTTTCAAGAGCAGATGAGAACTATTTTGGTGGAGCAATGAGATACGTAAAGATCGGGAACACCGAGATCGTAGCAGGGATCATAAAGGAGCGTACCGAGCGGAAAGTCTTACAATCGAAAGAAGGAAAAGCAGGGGATCGGCAAAGAATTCAGAAATGGATTTGATGCCGATCTTTTTTTGCAAAATTATATTTTTTGCCGCTTACTCTTAAATTGCCTTTACAGAAAATGACTTCGTTGTTGCGGCAAAAAAAGGAACGCGGTACAATAGCTACGGGATAGCCCGAGCGAAGCGAGGGAGGGCCCCGAGGTCCCGAACGAAGTGAGGGATACCGACGCGAAGCGGCGACGCGAATGCCGAAGGCATTCGGGCATGATTTCGCGAAGCAAAAGCATGGTACAATAGCTACGGGATTGTCCGAGCGAAGCGAAAGCATGGTACAATACTGCAGGCAGGAAAAAGGAGAAGAGGAAGCGTATGAGGATACCTGTAGTCATACAAATGCAACCGGGCGAAAATGGTGCAGCGGCGCTGAGCATGATGCTTGGTTTCTATAAAAAAAATGTTCCAATGGAGGAACTCCGGGAGAAGTGCGTAACTTCCAGAAATGGTTCCAGTCCGGAGCAGATCATCGCTGCCGCAGCATCCTTCGGTCTGGATGGAAGGGTGGAAAAAGTCGAAGCCGGAGAACTCGAAGGCAGGACATTTCCGCTGCTTGCGCTGTGGAAGCGGAGATACTATGTCATTATCAAATCCATTAAGAAGGATCTGGTTTCGGTAGTTGATCCGGCCAAAGGAGAATATAAGCTCCAAAAGGATCGGTTTCTGGAGCTGTACTCGGGGAAGATCATCGCGCTTTCCCCAAACAACGAATTCAAGCCGGGCGGAAAGAGAGAATCCCTGCTTCAGCTGATCGGAGACCGCATTCATTTTCTTAAGAAAACGATGATCATACTTAGTTTTCTTACGATCGTTGCCGTGCTGCTGAATCTGCTCATGGCCTGGCTCCAGAAGAATACCATCGATACCTTCCTTTCCCCCGGCGGAAACGGATCTGCTGAGGAGATCACCTGGCAGCTGATGCTTGGTCTCTATCTTTTTATTCTTGCTCTCCATACTCTTGCGGGAATGCTGAAAACACGGCTGATCAGCAAGTCCAGCCGAGATCTGTCCGCCCATTCGGGCAGCCGGCTTTTCAAAAAAATGTTCCGCCAGCCGCTTACATTCTTCGAACAGTACAGCACAGGGGAGCTGCTGTCCCGGCTGGATAACAATGTCAGGCTTGATAATTCCATTATCAAAACTCTTGTTCCACGGGTGATCGATGCGTTTATGACCTTCATCTACATCTTTTTCATGATAAGCTACAATTCGATATTAGCGTCCATCTGTCTTCTGATCGTCGTGATTAATATCGTGATCACAGTGAAGTTTCAGCAGAAAAATGCGATTGCCGCCAAGAGCGTGACTACGAATACGGGATCATTAAATACCTCTGTTCTGAACGGCCTTAATATGATCGATACCATAAAGACCACAGGGGCAGAGAGGGATTTTTACAACATCTGGTTTGATTCGCAGCTGCAGGTGTGCGACAACAGGCTGACCAGCGCCAGGATCACCGGATGGACCTCCTTTGCTTCCAATCTGAATAATTACCTTCTGCAGGCTGTACAGCTGTTTCTGGGGGCTTATTTTATCGTTCACGGAAGCTTCACCCTTGGCATGATGTCACTGTTCCAGACGGTGCTGAACAGTATGGTATCTTCCTTGAATAATTGTCTGAACACTGTGGGTTCCCTGCAGAAAATGCGGACAAATATCGAACGGGTAAATGATATTAACCGGCGAGGGGAGAAAAAGCAGATCCCGCTTCCGGATGTTGAGGATGTTGCATTGAAAAAGCTGGAAGGAAGGCTTCTTGCCAGAAATATCTGTTACCGGTATTTCCAGGGAGACGATCTGGCGGTAAATGATGTGAGCATTTCGGTAGAACCCGGCCAGATGGTTGCGATCGTCGGACCGACCGGCTGCGGCAAGAGCACGCTTCTGAAGATCCTGGCCGATCTTTATACAGCAGAGTCAGGGGAGATCCTCTATTCCGGAAAGCACCGGGACGAGATTCCGGATGTGGTGTTCCATTCATCGGTGACCACCGTGGATCAGGAAACCGTTATGTTTGATGATTCGATCTATAACAATATCCGGATGTGGGATAATACCATTGAGGATTATGAGGTGATCATAGCTGCCCGGGATGCGCAGATCCAAAAACGGATCGAAAAGGAACCGCAGGATTTCGGAGCCCGGATGCTGGAGAACGGGAAGAATTTCTCCGGCGGCGAACTTCAGCGGCTGGAGCTCGCCCGCGCTCTGGCGCATGAACCAACTCTGCTGTTCCTGGATGAATTCACCTCTGCCTTGGATGCCCTGACGGAAGATAAAGTGATCCGGTCCATCCGGGATAAAAGAACCACCTGTATCATCGTGGCTCACCGGTTATCGACCATTGTGGATTGCGACCGTATCTATGTCATGGATCATGGAAAAATAGTTCAGGAAGGAACCCACGACGAACTATATGCCGAAGAGGGTCTGTACAGAAATCTGATCGGTGCGCAATAACGAGGTATATTATGGGACTTTATTCGAAAGCCATTAGAAAAAAAGAAGAAGACAATCAAAAATACGAGCAGTATGCAGATGAATCCCTGTTGAATGACAAGGCGATGCTAAAGCTAGAGGAAGGCGTTGACGATGCCCAGACAACCGTCCTTTACATTCTGGGTAAATTCGGGATTCAGATGGACAGGCTGTACGGGCTTCGAAATGTGGATGAAATGCTGGAAATGATGCTGGATCCACTGGGCATGATGTACGATTACGCGGAATCCGTGGAGACCTTCTCGGGAGCAAGAACCGAATACATCCTCGCTTTCCGTGAAGATGGAAAAGCAGTTGCCCTGACCCCGACGATGATCGGCTACCGGTATTTCTGTCCGCATGATGCCAGTGTCGGATACGCATCAAAAAAATACTGCAGAAGTCTGAAAAAGGGATGTTATGTCTTTCAGCGACCTCTGGATGAAAGCGAAGGCATCCATGCCACATTTCACCGGAACGTTCTGAAATCCCTGACCTTTACGGATATCTTCCGACTTATGCTGGCAGCAGCGCTGGTTGCCGGTCTGGGACTGATCCTCCCGATCATCAGCCGCTGGGTTTATAAGACTTATATCCCGAAGGGCGAGGGAAATGTATCTGCGCTGCTTACGATGATGCTGGTCTTTCTTCTGGTCAGCGTGATCCGGGGATTTCTATCCATGGTCAAAACGCTGCTCCTCTCAGAAACAAAGATACGGATATCCCGGAAGATGCAGTCTGCCGTCATGGCCAGAGTGCTTCATCTGAACAGGGATTTCTTCGAAAAAACATCCTCCGGCAAGCTGTCGAAGCGAATCAACAGCTGCGGAAGACTCTCGGACATGATCCTCGGATTTTATATGGATGTGCTGCTGGATGTTCTTTTTTCCGTTGTTTATCTGTTCCAGATGAACAATATGGCGCCAGAGCTCTTTCTTCCCGCGCTGATCTTCCTGATCTTGAAGATCATCGTTTCCATCATCAGCGCAACGAACAACATGACGAATGAAAAAGAACTGCTGGAAGTGGAGATGGAAAACAGCGGCTTCATGTATGCGGCTATCCGTGGGATCCAGCGGATCAAGGGCATGGGATGTGAAAATGCAGTTTATGCCAAATGGGCCGGAATGTACAGAAAGATTCTGGCGCGCGCATATCAGCAGCCCTTCTTTCTGAAATACAATACGGAGATAATCGCTGCGATCTCAACAGCTGCGACCATCGCCCTGTTGGGAACATCTATCTATGAGGGCATATCCTCCGAGGATTATCTGTCCTTTGTCGCTTCCTATGCGCTTGTCATCTCGGCGGTGGCAAGTCTCACAGATATGCTGGATAATGCATTTCTGATGAAGACGCTGTATGATAACGCTTCGCCGATCTTCCATGCGATTACGGAACAGCACGGAACAAAGGAATATGTTCGCAAGCTCACCGGCGAGATCGATCTGGAGAATGTAAAGTTCAGCTACGAAAATGATCCGAAGGGGTGCATCAAGGGCATCTCGCTTAAGATCCATAAGGGAGAAAAGCTTGCAATCGTCGGAGAAAGCGGCTGCGGCAAAAGCACGATGCTTAAGCTTATGCTGGGAATGGAAACTCCACAGGAGGGAACGATCAGCTACGATGGAAAACCGATACAGACTCTGAATCTTAAGTCCCTCAGGAAGAGGATCGGTTCCGTATTTCAGTTCAGCAAGGTATTTCCCGGAACCATTGCCTCGAATGTTGTCTTCGGCGCCGGGCGCAAGGTGTCGGATGAAGAGATCTGGGACGCAGTAGACAAGGCTGCCATTGGAGATTACATCCGCACGCTTCCCATGAAGCTGGATACGGAGATTTCGGAGTCAAACTCCAGTGGCTTCTCCGGTGGTCAGAGACAGCGGCTCCTCATCGCGCGGGCGCTGATCAAAAAACCCAGGGTGTTGATCCTGGATGAGGCAACCTCCGCTTTAGACAATCTGACACAGGCGCAGGTTCTGGAGAGCATCAGCCATCTGAACTGCACGATCATCATGGTTGCGCACAGATTGTCAACAGTAACGGGCTTTGACCGGATCGTTATGCTGGAGGATGGGGTGATCGCTGAAGAGGGCTCCTACTCCGAACTGATGGAGAAAAATGGAAGGTTTGCCCGTCTGGTAAGCAAACAACAGGTGAAAAGGAAATAAGAAAATGATCTTCGCGGAAATGAAACTGAAATGCTGGAAGGAAGCTTTCTTGACCAGGAAGACAGATGCGCTGGACAGTGATCCTGAAGAGATGCGGTTCATGTCGGATTACCTTATGTCCGATCGATTTGATCAGGAC
>JAFXZW010000018.1 GCA_017541035.1 Eubacterium sp.
CCGGTTTATTCCACGTTCCCTTGACTCCGTTCCCGCTCCTTTTTTTTAGTTCTCAAAAACGCTTATTTTGCAAAAGTTAACGCAATGCATTTTTCTGTTTATTGGATCTTTTGTTGCGTTAAATTTTTCATTTTAGGTTCTTATCCGTCCTCTGATCATACTCTACCACAAAAAGGTGTCCCAAATTCCACCCAGCCCAATCCCTGTATTTATGCGGCATTTCAGATTTCATGTCTAGGAAGCCGCATAAATGCTGGGCAAAATGGGTCCAGAAAAATAGGCAAAAATACTCTCAAATTAAAAAATCCCTGTCGGGCCATCACAGTCCTCCAGGGATTTCGTATTCAAATCTATGTATTTCTCTTATAATACTTATTCCGCCATGCGTTGGCCATGATATAAGCTGCCTGGGCTTCTGCAGATGTCCCCTCCGATTGAAAATCCGGACATCCGCACACCTGACGCAGCAGCCCGTATTCATCGATTGTGCCGGAAACTGTACCTATGGCACGGCTCGCCTTATCGCAAAGATCATCCGAAAGAATCCCATCAAAAGCAGCTCTGAAGATGGCCGCAGAAACCATCATGGCCGATGTTCCGTCTATGAAACTGGTTTCATCATCCAGAATATCTCTGAATCTGCCATCCTCCAACCGGTAGTTCAGCATACCGTTCAGGAGCTCAAGGAAGCATTCTCGGCATTGTTTTGCCGGTCCGGAAATAGACGTGCAGTCAGCCTCTTCCATCACGCGGAGCAGTCCCAGGAGCGCCCATCCATTTCCGGTAGCCCAATGCTTCTTTCGCACGAATCTCTTCTGCTCCACATCATAGATGTGATAGAACAGGTTGCATTCATCGTCATACAGATACTTCCTATATCCAAGGATCTGAATCCAGGCCTCTTCCACCATTCCCATCGCAGCCAGGAAGGGCGGAACCATGTAGATCCCATCCACCCATAACTGGTATGGCGAGAATCCCTCTTCAAATGACACATTGTTATGACAAATGATCCCGTCTTCTGTTCTCGGTGCCGCATTTAGGAGATAGTCCAGCATACAATCAGCTCCATGCTTAAAGAAAGGATCCTTTGTTTTCTCATAAGCTCTGATACATATCTCTCCGCAGGACGCCGGGTCCGAAACAGCAGGTTCCCCGCCTATCATGGCAAGCCTGCCATCCTGTCCCATTCGCTTAACAGCATCATATGCCATGGGGATCCACAGATCATCCCGTCCATACTCGTAAAGCGCCTGGGCACATACCCTCTGCTCCCAAGGGTAACGCTGCATGGAGAGCATCGTATTTATGACTCGATCCGTCACACTACACATATCAATTCACCTTTTCATCCCAAACAGTTCAGTATAAGTAACTATAATGCACTGTTCATCCTGCTTTCTCCGCAATCACATCTGTCACTGCTTCTTTAACCAGCTCTTCCGGATCCGCATCCGGATTGATCCATTCACCCACCAGATGTTCCGGCAGGATCAGCGGCATCCGGTCATGGATGAAGCAAATCTGCTCCCCTGGCTCTCTTGTGAGGATGACGAAGAACGGAAGATCATTTTCAAAGCGGTACAGCCCACAAAGCCAGGTCAAGTTGCTCCCCTGGGGCTGAATCGCGTATTTATCACCGGTTTTCATCTTCCCATTATTGCCGATCAAATGCTCCCACTCAAAGTAATACGACGCCGGGACGATACATCTGTGACTCTTCCAGGCATCCTTAAAGGTGGGCTTTACTGCGGCCGTTTCGATGCGGGCATTCATCAGCAGCGTCTTCCCAGTGAAGCCCCATTTCATCGGAAATACCGCCCTCTGCCGGTTTCTGTTTGAGGCGATCACCGGAACGATGTCGGTAGGGCTCATCTCGCCGTAGGTCTTCACCGGATAGAGCTCATTCCATTTCCGCACAAGGGAAGAACGCATCATGTCACCCACGATTGCCTGCATTTCAGATGTTTCTTCGATATAGTACCTGCAGCACATACGCCCCTCCTCAAAATGGATTTCTGCCAACAGTGTCATTTTACCACAGCTGTGTCAGGATAGTTATCAGTTTTTCGCCTACAGCCATCGTCCATATGCAGAGATCCACACCAACTGGCACTGCGAGAAAATCCATAGTACGATATCGTCACCGCAGCAGAGGACAAATGTGATCACAACTACCAACGCAAAGGAGAGACGAAAAATGAATGATAAGCACTTCTATTGGCTTGTACAGGCGGCCTGCGCATATTCAAAGCTTGAAAACGACATTATCAAAACCTTTGGCGGAAGCATCAGTGATGGACCATATATGGATCTCAGCCTGATCATACGCATAATAAAAGAGAATTCCCGTTTTGCGGATGCTCCGGAATACGATCCGCTGATGGAAATCCTCGAAAATGAATACTTGACTATGGATGAACGGATTCAGATGCTAAAATAGCAAAACGGATATACTCTTCTGCTGTGCTACCCGGTGTCCAGTGGACACCGGGGATTCGTCTCTCTTTGGTGCTCGGTGTCCACTGGACACCGGAGATTTCATCTCTCCTGGACGCTCGGTGTCCACTGGACACCGGAGGGAAAAGCTGTACATTTATGTTTCAAGGAAAACATAAGCGGGCCTTTTTTTCAGGAGTACAAGCAACGTTCTATAGCCCGCCTCATTCCTCGGCAGCCTATAGAACAGCTTGTTGGGGAGCCCCCCAAGCCCCCCTGAAGAGTTTTATCTAACTCTTAGTTTATTCATATCTAATTTCATGAAAGAAGGGTGATCTTCAGAGAAAGAACACCCTTCCATCAAAATCACACTGAGAGTTTGTTGTCAACCCAACGAATCAACCGATTCAAACATACATCAACCGCACTTGACAAAAAATCTTTAGCAGATTTTCCAGTGCATCGAAGGGATCCTGTTACTGCAATCCGTAACTGGTTCTTCGCCTGTAATTTTAAATCAGTCTCTTTCTGCGCCACAACTTTTTCTGTGTTCTCATTCATCATAATAGTTACCGCCTTTCTATAAACTATGGTGCCAGCTCTTTATGTCCGGCTCTCATTACCATCGTTCAACGGCTATGACTTGTGGAACACGCAAACCCATCCGTGTATCGAAACTATATCATATCACCTGTTCGAATTCAACTGATTCACAGACACTTTTTAGAATCCTTTCGAACGTTCTATGAACCCTTGTAAATCGCAATCCCATTCGTAAAAATAATCATATCCAGCGTTCTGAAACGTCTTATACAATTCCTTGCATATATATGCTTCTGAACCCATTGATTTTATCATTTTTCGGAGAAATACTTCAAGAATATAGTTATAAGGAACTGAAGTCCTGCAAGAACGGTATCGCAAGCATCAAGAAGAATGCTCCCGATGCAAAGATCGTTCAGGAATAAGGAGGATGCCATGGCCACACTCGTTGCATTTTTCAGTGCTGAAGGGCGAACCGCCAAGGTTGCGCATGCGCTTTCCAGGCTGACCAAAGCAGAGCTCTTTGAGATAAAGCCGGAAGTACCCTACTCCAGTTCTGACATCAACTGGAAAAACCCGCTGGCACGTTGTAACAAAGAAAAGATTGGTAAAAAGGATGTTCCCCTGGCGGATAAGCTGGAGAGCATCGATGCCTACGATACCATTTACATCGGCTTTCCGATTTGGTATTACGGTGCACCCAACATCATCCATACCTTTGTAAAAGATTTTGACTGGGCCGATAAGAAGATCTATCTCTTCGCCACATCCGGCGGCAGTGAAATGAACAAGACCGCCGAGCGTCTTCTCCCATTTATGAAGAACGCTTCGATTGCCGGCGAAAAACTTGTGAAAGCCTCCGAAGGCGTCGACGGCTTAAAGGAATGGGTAAAAAGTAACATCTCATAACTCCGGGCTCCCTGCATTTCCCTTTGATGCAGGGAGCCTTTTTGTAGAACCAAAAAAAGACCCCAGTTCATCGAACCGAGGCCTTTAGGATCACTTTTTTCTTCTATACGAACTGAATTTTGATTGACCCGCTGGTAACTTTTACATTCAGTTCCTTACCGCCATTTCGGGAATTCGTCAGGTTATTCATCTCTTTCTCAGAATAATACTCCGGGAAATACTGCCTGAGTGTCTTTTCCCCAAGCTTTATCTGCCGGATTTCCTGTACATCAGATAAAGGTGACAGGATTCGATGAAGAAGTTCATCGGACAGCTTTCCTTTGTTATCCCTGATCTGTTCAGCCTGCCGGATGGATACCTTATGCGGAAAGCGACTGAGATAGTCCGCCAGCATGGCCTGATCCCGCTTACCAAGGAAGGACAGTTCAACTCCGGAGGTCAGCCCGATCTTCCTACTGTCCACTAATGTCAGGAGTTCATCCGAGAGGGAGGCCAGCTGGATATACCTTTGGATCACGGTTTTGCTTTCACCGCTGAGTTCCTGCAGGGCATCCAGGCTGTTACCTTTCTTGCCCTGATGCTTGATGGCGTTATACCTCATAGAGTAAGCTTTAGCCTTTTCGCTCGGAAGGATATCCTCCCTCTGTATATTGGAATCCACCATGATAATGGTAGCCTCATCATCTGACACATTTCGAATATACATGGGCATGACCGTAAGCCCCGCTTGCTCACAGGCATATTTTCGGCTGTGTCCGGCGATGATCTCATAACCGCCGGCCCCACGGATCCGTGCCACGCCCGGAATAAGAACGCCATTAGCCTTGATACTGGCGATCAGTTCTTCCATTCTAGCATCCATGTGCACTTGAAATGGATGATTCGGAAAAGGATACAACTCAGAAAGCTTTACCAGACGTACATTTCCGGCCTCCGTCATGGCGTCATTCATTCCAAAAAGAGAATCATAGCTGTTCAGCTTAATCTTAGAGGCGCTGCTCGTCTTACTCATAGCTGACCACCTCCCCAGCAAGTTCTCTGTAGGCTGCAGCGACCTTTCCCTTCGGATCGTGAGTAAAAATGCTTACGCCCTCTGCTGTAGCTTCTGCGGCTCTTATAGAATACGGAATCCTCGTGTCAAACACCCGGAGATTATCCCCATATGTATTCTGAAGCAACTCCACAATTTCCCTGGCGTATCTCGTCCGCTCATCTAACATGGTGATGAGAATCCCGGCGATTCCCAGTCTGGTATTCAGATTTCGCTTAACCTTCCCGATGGTCTTGATCAGCTGCTCCAGTCCTTTCAGGGACAGATAGGCCGCCTGCACCGGAATAATTACCCTGTCAGCTGCCGAAAAGGCATTCAGTGTCATCAGGCTCAAACTCGGCATGCAGTCCAAGATCACGTAATCATAGTACCTTTTGACCTGGCCGACATATTTCGCCAGAACCATTTCCCGGCTCCATGCATTTACCAGAGATACCTCAAGTCCGGCCAGTTCGATGTTACCGGGCATCAGATCAAAACCCTCCGCATGATGTAGGATTCCGAACTTTTTTGGCTCGAACCTCATTTCGTTCACCACTTTCTCCAGTACTGTTGCCAGAGTCGTACTCATACTGTCCGGCTCTGTATACCCAAGGCTGGCTGTAAGTGATCCCTGGGCGTCCACATCCACCAGAAGCACCTTGTTGCCTCTTCTTGTCAGTTCTGCGCCAAGACTGATTGCTGTCGTAGTTTTCCCAACCCCGCCTTTCTGCGAGGCTATTGCGTATACTTCTCCCATAATGAATACCGCCTTTCCGCTGTTACGCTTTTATATTATTTTTTCTTCTGCTACGTCATTACAACTTTGATCCATAGATGTATTCAGTTTCTCAGCTTCCATACGATTCCTTCTTGGACCGCCAAAAACCATACCGGTCCCCGTATACCAGCTCTCACTCTTGGGGCCGGCCAATGCTACGGTTCTTCGGTAGTCGTCCTCATCTCGGAAGATTTCAATAAAGACTCTCTTATATTTATCCGTCCCCTTGATGGGCATTGCCTCCGATGGTTCGTTTGTAATGAAACGACTGTCTCTCTTCAGCATTTTAGTGAACCACTTGATATCCTGCGCAGTTCCTTGCATTCTGATCTTCAGCATAATTCCTTCCTTTCCGCAGCTTCTATCTGCTGTGACATGTGATGGGTTGCGACCATAACTGATTGTGTAAGACACAAAAAAAGGCGGACATTCTCTAAAATGCTTTAGAAAATGTCCGCCTTCGCATTCAAATCTCTATGTACTGTTTTCCCGACTTCAGCCATATACCGCTAATAATTTGCAGTTTGGCTTTGCCGTTTGTGTCAAATTCGTGTCAGTAGCTGACTCACAACCTCTGAAACCCCGCGTATTTACTGGCTTTTACTTGTCCAACGACTTCAGCGTCGGGAACAGCAGCACATCTCTGATTGCCGGGCTGTCGGTCATGATCATCACCAATCTGTCGATGCCGTATCCGATACCACCTGTGGGGGGCATACCGACCTCCAGCGCATTCAGAAAGTCCTCATCGGTGTGCTGAGCCTCATCATCTCCGGCATCTGCCAGGGCATCCTGCGCCGCGAAACGCTCACGCTGGTCGATGGGATCGTTCAGCTCGGAATAGGCATTTGCCATCTCCCAGCCGTTCATGAAGAACTCGAAGCGCTCCACATAGTTCGGATCTTCCGGCTTCTTTTTGGTGAGCGGTGAGATCTCGATGGGGTGATCCATGATGAAGGTAGGCTGGACGAGATGCTCCTCCACATAGGTTTCGAAGAAGAGATTCAGGATATCTCCCTTCTTGTGGAAATCCTCAAATTCAATATGGTGTTCCTTGGCCAGAGCCTTTGCGGCCTCGGTGTCTGCCACGGTATTCCAGTCTACACCGGAATATTTCTTTACGGCATCCACCATGGTAATCCTTTCGAAGGGCTTGCCGAGATCCATTTCCACGCCTTGATAAGTGATCTTCGTGGTTCCGAGGACCTCCTGGGCGATGTGACGGTACATATTCTCCGTCAGATCCATCATCCCGTGATAATCGGTGTATGCCTGATACAGCTCCATCAATGTGAATTCCGGGTTATGGCGGGTATCAACGCCTTCATTCCGGAAGACACGGCCAATCTCGTACACGCGCTCCATACCGCCTACAATCAGACGCTTCAGGTAAAGCTCCAAAGAGATCCGGAGCTTCAGGTCCTCATCCAGCGCATTGAAATGTGTCTCGAAGGGGCGTGCTGCTGCGCCACCGGGATTGGATACAAGCATGGGGGTTTCCACCTCCATAAAGCCCTGGGCGTCCAGAAAACGGCGGATGCAGGAAATGATCTGCGAACGTTTTACAAAGGTATCCTTCACTTCGGGATTCATGATAAGATCCACATATCGCTGACGGTAACGGAGATCCGTATTCGTCAGGCCATGAAACTTCTCCGGAAGAATCTGAAGACTCTTGGTGAGCAGGGTAATCTCCTTTGCATGCACAGAGATCTCCCCGGTCTTTGTCCGGAAGACATAGCCCTTCACGCCCACAATATCACCGATATCCATGCGCTTGAAACCCTTGTAGGCTTCCTCGCCCAGATCATCCCGGGTTACGTACAGCTGGATATTTCCTTTAAGATCCTGAAGATTACCAAAGGAAGCCTTGCCCATGACGCGTTTGGACATAAGCCGCCCCGCGATGGAGACAATCATTCTCTCCTCTTCGGGGATCTCAGGCGCTTCCTCTCCCTCTGCCGGCTTCGGCCATTTAGCTTCAAAGGCAGCCTTCGCCTCTGTTGTATGGCAGCTGACATCGTATTTTGTGATCACGAAGGGATCCTGTCCTGCCGTCTGCAGCTCTGCAAGCTTCTCCCGGCGTACCTTCAGAAGCTGGTTGATATCCTGTTCCTTAACCTGCTGATTTCCTTCCGCTGCCATTTTCTTCCTCCTCTTACATGCATTCCTATGAATACAGATCTGTTGCAAAAAAGGGATGCACCCGGCATCCCTTTCTATTACCGTGTTCAATTACCGGATCACTCTCTCCAGAAATTTGTGATCTTAAAGTTCTTCGTCCCGTTGGGTGTCTCCACAGTTACGATCTGTCCGGTTTTCGAGCCGATCAGGCGCTCGCCCACCGGCGATTCGTTGGAGATCTTCCCATTCAGGATATCGGACTCCGTGGAACCTACAAGCTTGTACGTGTAGGATGTATGAGTCTCCATATCTTCAAATGTAACGCTGCTGCCGAAGTTCACGGTTTCCTTGTTCTGAGAACCCTCATCAGCAGTAACCGCATTTTTCAGGATACGGTCAATTTCGGAGATCCGGTTCTCGATTTCGCGCTGCTCGTCGCGCGCTGCATCGTACTCGGCGTTCTCTGACAAGTCGCCCTGTTCCCTGGCTTCCTTGATCTTCTGCGCAACCTCACGACGGCGGTTTACCTTCAGATTCTGAAGTTCATCCTCCAGCTGCTTCAAGCCTTCATACGTTAAAATGATCTGCTTATCCTCAGCCACTTCGTCACGCTCCTTCCTGAAAATCATATGTAAAATATCTTTTCTGAAAACGAACTCCTGCCGGAATTCCCGCAGGAGTTTAAGTCGTGCAGCTGACGGGACTTGAACCCGAACCCACGTAAAGCGGACATGAACCTGAATCATGCGCGTATGCCAATTCCGCCACAGCTGCGTATTGAGGCGTTCCCTTTTTGGAAACGCCACTTAAGAATGATACCATTTTGTCAGGGCATTGTCAACAACATTTTTCATTTACCCTGATTTCTTTTATTTACTCGGTTGCCGCTTCCGTGACAGCTTCTGTCGCACTGCTGTCAGTAGTAGTTTCTTCTGTTGCCGTTTCGGATGCTTCCTTCGGAACCGCATTATCATAAATGAAGTTCAGCACTTTGTCCTCAAGGACAACATAGTAGTAATCATCATTTGAATAACCGTAGCGGGAATTCAGGGTTTCCACATCATTCAGACCGGATGCCTTCAGAAGCTCACGGATTTTCTCCTCTGCTTCCTGCTTGGAGACGGTGATGTCTTCCTTCTGGGCAATGGCTCCTACGATCATTTTTCTCTTGATGTAGCTTTCCACACCGTCCCGGATCTCCTCCTGGAAACTGTCAGCAGTGTACCCGTACATCATCAGGAGCTGATTCAGTTCTATTCCATAGGAAGTTGCCGTACTCTCAATCTGACTGGTCAGCTTGGCGATCTGGTCCTTCATTTCCTTCTCGGGATAGCTTTTCACGGCGGAGGTATCGGTGATCTGCGTCATCATGGTTTCGATGTCTTTCTCCTTATCCTCCTCAGCCTGAGTCTTCTCCATATCTTCCCTCAGGTGCTTCCGGTATTCATCAATCGTCTTGTATTCTGTCTTTTCGGCAACGAGCTCATCCGTCAGTTCAGGATATTCCATTTTGGAAATGTAGTTCAGCGTAGTCTCAAATACCGCCGGCTTCCCGTTCAGTTCTTCCTTTCCGTAATTCTCCGGAAATGTTACCTTCACCTCAAAGGTCTCACCGGGTTTGTGACCAACGATCTGGTCATCGAATCCTGCAACATAACCGCTGGAACCGAGCGTGATCTCCGTTCCTGCCCCCTTCGTGGAACCGCTTTCAAATTCCACTCCATCGATCCGTCCGACATAATCTATTCCGACGGTATCTCCCGATTCAGCCGTTCCTTCCGTCTTCTTTACAGTCTCACCAAAGCCCATGACCCACTGCGTAAGCCTGGTCTCTACATTTGAATCCGTGATCTCGGTCTTTGTCTGGGTGTACTCAATCCCCTTGTAGGTTCCCAGATCCACTTCCCTTCCGTAACGCTCCTTCAATACCTCAGCCGGATTACCGGAGGTTCCGCATCCTGCCAAAAGACCAAGGCACAGGACTCCCGTCAGAATACTCCCGAACAATTTCTTCTTCATCATGAATTTCCTCTTTCCGTTCTTAGGATCTCTTGAAAAATATACTCTGTCGTTATATCATATCATATTGAAAAAGGAAAGTCTTTTTTACAAGACTTCATTGAAAATCCATGGTTTTCCGGCTTTATCCTTTCTTTTCTTCACAGATGGAACCCGTTTCTTCCTTTAATAATGCCTTTCTTGAATACCCCAATATATAGTGTTTGGTTGAAAATTATTTTACAATATTTAGTATTTTCCCCTTTACAAAGCAAAGTCCCGGTGATATAATCCCATGGTGTAGGCGATTCGAATGTTTGAATCGCTTTCGTTTACTGTTTTTTTTGGTAGAGGAGATGAATGGGATGTTTGTAGTAAAAAGAGATGGGACCATCGTTGATTTTGACCGCAGCAAGATTGTTGTTGCGATCCAGAAAGCCAACGCTGAGGTCGAGCCGGAGGAGAAGGTTACCGACGCCAAGATTGAAGAGATTGTACATGGCATCGAGACAAAGAAGAGAAAACGTATCCTGGTTGAGGACATCCAGGATATCATTGAGCAGGAGCTGATGGAGGACGGGAAGTATATCCTGGCCAAGACCTACATCATTTACCGGTATACCCGTGAACTGGTGCGTAAGGCCAATACTACGGATGATTCCATCCTGAGTCTCATCAAGAACAGCAACAAGGACGTTATGGAGGAGAATTCCAACAAGAATGCGACGGTTGCTTCCACCCAGCGTGATCTGATCGCAGGCGAGGTATCCAAGGATCTTACCCGGCGTGTATTGCTTCCGGAGAAGATCTCCAAGGCTCATGATGAGGGCGTTCTGCATTTCCATGATGCAGATTATTTCCTGCAGCCCATTTTCAACTGCTGCCTCATCAATATCGGAGATATGCTGGATAACGGTACGGTCATGAACGGCAAGCTGATCGAGAGTCCCAAGAGCTTCCAGGTAGCCTGCACCGTAACAACCCAGATCATTGCTTCCGTGGCATCCTCCCAGTACGGCGGACAGTCTGTGGATATGATCCATCTCGGAAAGTACCTGCGGAAGAGCTACGAAAAGTATAAAGCGATTTTTGAAGAGCGTTTCGCCGGCAAGGTGGATGCGGATACTCTGGAGGATATGATCCAGGAGCGTCTGAACGATGAGCTGAAGAGCGGCGTACAGACCATGCAGTATCAGATCAATACTCTGATGACCACCAATGGTCAGTCTCCCTTTGTTACCCTTTTCCTGCATCTGGATCCCAACGATGAGTACATCGAGGAAAATGCACGGATCATCATGGAGGTGCTCCGTCAACGTCTGGAGGGCATCAAGAACGAGGTTGGCGTTTATGTTACACCGGCTTTCCCGAAGCTGGTTTACGTGCTGGATGAGTGCAATAACCTCACCGGCGGAAAGTATGATTATATCACGGAAATGGCCGTTCAGTGCTCCGCAAAGCGGATGTATCCGGATTACATTTCCGCAAAGAAAATGCGTGAGAATTATGAAGGAAATGTATTCTCACCCATGGGCTGCCGCAGCTTCCTTTCTCCCTGGAAGGATGAAAACGGCAACTACAAATTCGAAGGACGTTTCAATCAGGGCGTTGTCTCTCTGAATCTTCCCCAGATGGGTATCATCGCACACGGTGATGAGGATGTCTTCTGGAAGATTTTCGATGAACGTCTGAACCTTTGTTATGAAGCTCTGATGTGCCGTCACAATGCTCTGATGGGTGTAACCAGCGATGTTTCTCCCATCCACTGGCAGTACGGTGCCATCGCTCGTCTGGAAAAGGGCGAGAAGATCGATAAGTATCTGATGGGCGGCTACTCCTCTATTTCACTTGGATACATCGGTCTGTATGAGCTGACGAAGCTGATGACCGGCGAGAGCCACACAACCGAGAAAGGCTTCGATTTCGCTATGCGCGTCATGAAGCGGTTGCGTTCCGCCTGTGATCAGTGGAAGGCGGACACAGGAATCGGCTTTGCGCTTTATGGTACACCGGCCGAATCCCTGTGCTACCGTTTTGCCCGAATCGACAAGGCACGCTTCGGAACGATCCCGGATGTTACGGACAAGGGGTATTACACCAACTCCTATCATGTGGATGTACGTGAGGATATCGATGCTTTCACCAAGTTCCGGTTTGAAGCAGAGTTCCAGCCCATTTCCTCCGGCGGATGCATTTCCTACGTGGAAGTTCCGAATATGAGCAACAACCTGGAAGCTCTGGCTGAGATGGTACGGTTCATCTACAACAACATCCAGTATGCGGAATTCAACACCAAGTCCGACTATTGCCATGTATGCGGTTTCGACGGCGAGATCAAGGTGAATGACAACAACGAGTGGGAATGCCCGCAATGTCACAACAAGGATCATGGGAAAATGACCGTGACCCGTCGTACCTGCGGTTATCTGGGAGAGAACTTCTGGAATGTCGGAAAGACCAAGGAGATAAAGGCCCGGGTACTTCATGTATCCAAGAGCAGCCTCCCGGAGATCGAAGGCGTTAAGACCATCGCCATGCCTGTTGCCTGCGGATGTGATTCGTAAAGACAGATATCTGTGCTTGACATTTTCATGTAAATAATGAATACTGAATATGTCTCGTGGACATCGTGTCCATGAGGCATATTTCATTTCACAAAGGGGTACTGTAATGCATTTTGGAGAAATCTATAAGGCCGACTCGGCAAATGGGCCGGGAGTCCGGGTCAGCGTTTTTGTAAGCGGATGCACGATTCACTGCAAGGGCTGTTTCAACGCCAAGACCTGGGACTTCAACTATGGACGTCTCTGGACCAAAGAGACATCCGATTATCTGATAAAGGAGCTGAGTCTGCCCTATTACCGCGGCCTTACCATTCTGGGCGGAGAGCCCTTTGAGCCCCAGAACCAGCCGGCCGTAAGTGAATTGATCCTGCGTGTGCGGACGGAGCTTCCGGAAAAGGATATCTGGGTTTATACCGGCAACACCTATGATGAGAACCTGATCCCCGGAGGAAGCCGGTATATTCAGGACTACACAGACAGGATCCTCGATAATATCGACGTTCTGGTGGACGGTCCTTTTGTGGAAGACCTGTTGAATCTGAATCTCAGATTCCGAGGCTCCGAGAACCAGCGGATCATTAATATGCGGGAGACCAGAAAGCAGGGAACCGTAGTACTTCATCCGCTGAATGAGTACACTCCCCTTTCAAAGTAAAACCCTTGCTGCAATAAAGTACTTTGAAAAGCGGACGACTTGTGATAGAATTAGGAAATAACGAATACCCGAGGTAAAAAGAGTTGGTCAAAACCATTCCCGTAAAAATCAAGAAGATAAAGCCGAATGCCGCGATCCCGACTTACGGGTCTATGTACGCTGCCGGTGCAGACCTTTATGCCTGCATTGACAGCGCTGTTTCCGTCCAACCGGGTGAAACGCATATGATCCCCACCGGCCTTGCCATGGAGCTTCCTGAAGGCTACGCGGGTCTGATTTATGCCCGAAGCGGACTTGCCAGTAAGAAGGGGCTTGCCCCCGCAAATAAAGTCGGTGTGATCGATTCGGATTACCGCGGAGAAGTAATGGTTGCGTTGCACAACCACTCTGCCGTTGAAGCTTCCATAGAGCCCGGAGAGCGGATCGCCCAGCTCGTCATTACCCCTTATATTATGGGCATTTTTGATGAAGCGGAGGATCTGTCCGATACGGAGCGCGGAGCGGGCGGCTTTGGCTCTACGGGAACGAAATAAGTCCGAATATCGTAATGAAATGAGAAACACCGGCACGTAAGTACCGGTGTTTTTCATCTTTTACATACGAAAAAGAAGGGAGGTATCTCCATGGAGAATCTCACCATTGATGAATTAAGCGAAATGCTGAAGAACCGGCAGCTGCACGCCATCCGGGAAAGACTGGTGGAAATGAACGAGGTCGATCTCGCCGAACTCCTCTCCTCTCTGGATGAAGAGCAGCAGTCCATCGCCTTCCGTATCCTTCCGAAGGAACTGGCTGCCGACACCTTCTCTTATCTGGAGTCGGAAACTCAGCAGAACCTGATCACAGCTCTGTCAGATAAGGAGTTGAATTATATCATCGAGAACCTCTTTCTGGATGATACGGTGGATATGATCGAGGAAATGCCGGCCAATGTGGTAAAACGTATTCTGTCCAATACCGACCCTGTCACACGACGCGAGATAAATGAGCTCCTGAAATACCCGGAGGACTCTGCCGGAAGCATCATGACCACCGAGTATGTGCGTCTGCAGGAGGGCATGACCGTTCAGCAGGCCTTTGACCGCATCCGAAAGGTTGGTGTGGATAAGGAAACCATTTATACCTGTTACGTCACCAATGCAAAACGCGAACTGCTTGGGGTTGTGACCATCAAGGACCTGCTCCTGTCCGAGTACGAGACTGAGATCCGGGATATCATGGAAACGAATATCATTTATGTGACCACCACCGAAGACCAGGAGAAGGTAGCCCACTCCTTCGACCGCTACAACTTCCTGTCTCTCCCGGTTGTGGACAATGAACACCGTCTCGTGGGAATCATTACCTTCGATGATGTCATCGATGTCCTCCAGGAAGAGAATACCGAGGATATCGAGCGTATGGCCGCTATTATCCCCACGGACAAACCCTATATCAAAACCTCGGCTTTCGAAACCTATAAGAAGCGTATTCCCTGGCTTCTCCTGCTGATGATCTCCGCCACCTTTACCGGTGCCATCATCGCGCACTACGAGGCCGCTCTCGGGGCTTATGTGGTTCTTACCGCCTATATTCCCATGCTGATGGATACCGGCGGAAATGCGGGCTCTCAGGCCTCTGTTTCCATCATCCGCGGTATCTCTCTGGAGGAGATCGAATTCAAAGATATCTTCCGGATCCAGGGCAAGGAATTCTTTGTATCGCTGATGTGCGGCGGTACACTGGCAGTTGCCAACTTCATCAAGCTCCTGGTATTCGACAAGGTCACAGTCATCATCGCTCTGGTAGTCTGCCTCACCCTGCTCTGCACCGTGATCGTAGCCAAATTTGTGGGCTGTTCCCTGCCGATTCTGGCTAAGAAGGTTGGCTTTGACCCGGCCGTAATGGCCAGCCCCTTTATCACCACTATAGTGGATGCCATTTCCCTGTTGATCTACTTCCAGTTTGCATCACATATTCTGGGTGTCTGATACGCTTTCGCCTTTAAAGGGTCAGACAAAATCTCACCTGAAAAAGAAAAAACCGCCCGGGCCGCGTGGTCCGGGCGATTTTTGTTATCATGAATTACGTGACTTACCAATAACACCAGGAAACACCCCGTTTCACTGGAAATTGATCTTGTCATAGACCTCAAAATCCACAGATCTGTTATAGGAATAGCTGCTGTCGGCAGATTTCAGCCAACCCTCATACAGACTGCGGAAGTAGACATTTCTCTGCTCCCGTTCGATCCTCTCCTTTTTCTTATCCGTAGCGTCCCGGTCGGTCAGCGCACTCATGTAGAAAATGTGATAACCATACTCCGTTTCGGTAACAAGGCTGTAAGAGCCATCCTCCAGACTATAGAGCATATTTGTGATATCCTCTCCGTAGGTTTCTTTCATTTCCTCGGGAGATTTCGTTACATAACCTGCATCCTCCAGTCCGTAATATGCCGCCAGCGTTTCGATATCCCGTTCCTTATTCTCATCCACCGGACTGATCAGTGTGTTATAGGCCTGTACGGCACGGTCATACTGGGCTTTCTTCTCCTCTTCCGGGAGGCGCAGTACCGTTCCGTTATCCGTCTCCGTATAGCAGGGGAAATACATGTCATAAATTGTGGTCATGCGTGCTTTCTCATCCGACACTTCGATTCCCGCTGCATCCATCATCTTCTGATAAACCAAGGATGCCAGCTTGTTCTCCTCGATCACGCGGCGTACCAGATTCCGGTCGAGCTCCATTTCCTCCAGTTGTTCATCCGTCAGATTCTTCCAGAACGCTTCCGTCTCCAGTTCCACTTTTTCTTCATCATCTGCCGTAAGGGAGACGCCATACTGTTCCGCATGGGCTAAAAGCACCTTTACGCGGACGATATTGTCGATGATATCCTTTCGGGTAACCGTCAGCAGATCTGTCTTTGCTCCGTCCTTCTCCGTGACGGCCAGGTTCCAGACATCGTTGCCGTAGGTGCGTTCGTAATCCTGCGCAATGGTCTTTGCATACAGGTAAACCTCACCCAGGGATATGTCCTTTCCCATGAAAGTAAAAACCGTCGTGGTCGACCGCACATTCTCCTGCGTTCCTCCGCAGGCGGAAAGGAGCAGAGTCAGGATCAGCAGAACCGCCGGCAAAATATGAGCTTTTCTTTTATTCTTACCCATCTTTTTTCTTCCTTCGGGGTGATTCTTCCCCCTGAATATCTTCCCTTCTATGACAGCAGGCAATGTGCCTTACATCTTCCCTTCTATGGCAGCGGGCAATGTGCCTTACGTCTTCCCTTCTATGACAGCAGGCAATGTGCCTTACGTCTTCCCTTCTATGGCAGCGGAAAATGTGCCTAATCGGGTTCTCCCATACGGATCACCGTCCGGATCGCTCCAACCTCTTCCTCTGCGTGCATCAGCAGATCCTCCTGGATCAGCTTTGTATGCGGCACGGCAAAGCCGGACTGCTTCGCCGTGACAAGGTGCATACCCGGATACTTCTTCAGGAGTGCCGGTATTCCTGCCGCATCTACAGCTGTGCCGTTCCTGATCACATAGAACAGCTCGCCCTCCCGGTATTTGATATCCGTGATGGCTGCCTTCCTGGCCTCTGCCTTAAGAAGCGCCACCCGCAGCAGCTGTTCCACCGGCTTTGGAAGTTCTCCGAAACGGTCCTTCATTTCCTCTTCGATCAGCTCCGCATCCTCATTCGTCCGGATACGGTAGATTCTTTTATACAGCTCAAGCTTCACGTATTCGCTTCGTACGTAGGCATCCGGAATAAAGGCATCTACCGGAATATCCACGGTACAATCCGGCTCATCCTCCTCTTCCTCCGCTTCCTTCCCCTGTTTTTTTCGGATTGCGGAAGAAAGCATCTTCACATACAGCTCGTAGCCGACCTCTTCCATATGACCGGACTGGTCGCTGCCCAGCACATTTCCGGCTCCCCGGATTTCCAGATCCTTCATGGATATTTTATATCCTGAACCCAATTCTGTAAACTCCCGAATCGCAGAAAGCCTCTTTTCCGCCACCTCGCGGATCATTTTATCCTTCCGGTACATAAGAAAAGCGTAGGCATTCCGGCCGGAACGTCCGACACGTCCCCGCAGCTGGTACAGCTGGGCCAGGCCGAAACGGTCAGCACCGTGGATGATGATGGTATTTACATTCGGAATATCCAGTCCTGTTTCGATAATGGTCGTGGTGACTAAAATGTCGATCTCCCGGTTCACGAACTCCCGCATCAGCTGCTCCAGCTCCCGGGGTGTCATCTTCCCGTGGGCAAAAGCGATGGTTGCATCCGGCAGCAGCGTTCTCAGTTCACCGGCCACATCCTCGATAGAGTCCACGCGGTTGTAAACATAGTAAACCTGTCCCTTCCGCGCCAGCTCTCTGCGGCAGGCCTCCTTGACCATCTCCCGGTCATACTCCATTACATAGGTCTGAATAGGCCGCCGGTCCACGGGAGGCTCCCGGAGGAGGCTCATATCCCTGATTCCCACCAGACTCATGTGCAGCGTACGGGGAATGGGCGTTGCCGTAAGCGTCAACACATCCACCGTTTTTTTCAGCTGCTTGATCTTCTCCTTATGACGCACGCCGAACCGCTGTTCCTCGTCGATCACCAGCAGGCCGAGGCTGTGAAAAGCCACGTCCTTTGACAGGATACGATGGGTGCCGATCACGATGTCCACTTCACCGGATTTCAGTCCCTTCAGCGTTTCCTTTGTCTCCTTTGGTGTACAGAAACGGGAAAGCATGCGGACATTCACCGGATATGCGGAAAGCCGGCTCATAAAGGTGTCATAGTGTTGTTGTGCCAGAATGGTGGTGGGAACGAGATAGGCAACCTGCCGGTTGTCCTGCACGGCCTTGAAGGCAGCCCGGATCGCCACCTCGGTTTTTCCAAAGCCCACGTCGCCACAGATCAGGCGATCCATAATGCGGGGTGATTCCATATCCCGCTTGGTATCTTCGATGGCCTGCATCTGATCCTGTGTTTCCTCATAGGGAAATGTCTCCTCGAACTCCGTCTGCCAGACCGTATCCTCGGGGTACTGATGTCCGGGTTTATCGAGGCGTGCGGCATAAAGGCTGATCAATTCCTCTGCCATATCATCCACATGCTTCCGGACACGACTCCGGGTCTTTTCCCATTCGGAGCCCCCCAGCTTATTCAGCTTCGGCGGATTCGCGGATTTATCGGCATATTTTCCGATCACGGAAAGCTGGTCCACAGGGATAAAGAGCTTCCCTCCGTCTGCGTACTCAATATTGATGTAATCCTTCATCCGTCCATCGGTATCTACCTGCTCGATCCCCATGTAAACACCGATTCCATGCCGTTCATGCACGACATAGTCCCCAACGGAAAGCTCACCCAGGTGGGACAGTTCCTCGCCGCCGGTATACCGCCTTGTATATCGTCTTGTTTTTTTCTTGTCCCGTCTGAACACCTCTGCCTCGGTGAGTACCACAAGGCCTGCTTCCGGGATAGCAAAGCCCGCTTCCAGTGCTCCGGTCGTGACCATCACCTCGCCGGGTTTCAGAACACGATTTTCATTCTGAGAGAAAAAGGCCGGTATATCTTCCTCATTCAGGGATTCCGCCAGACGTCTCCCTCTGGTACGGGACTGGGAGAAGAAAAGCACGGACTGCTTCTTTTCCCGGTAATCCTTCAGCTCCCGGATCATTTCCGAGATTCTTCCTCCGTAGGAAACCATGCTCTGCATATGGAACTCCAGAGGTTCTCCCTGGTGGGGCGTATCCTGGCGGATAAACTCCGTAAAAACGGCGTCCGTACGCTTCAGCAACCGTTCCATGATCTCCTCATCCGAGAAAAGAATGTCCGCCTGACCGGGAAGAATGTACCCGCCGGACAGCCGGGATTCCATCGCCATACGGAACTGCTCAAAATAAATGTGCGCCTGCTCCGCCACCAGTCCCGGTTCCCGGATATAAATCCGTGTATCCTTCGGAAGATAGTCCAGGAAGGATACCGTTTCGTCATAGAAATAATTCACCAGCGTATCGACATTCGCCGCGCCTGCAAAGTCCTCCATATCCTCCTTGATGGCCTGGACAGCCTTTTTGATCCGGGCGTACTGCTCGGTATGAAAGGTCTTTTTGAACTGTGCCGCCGTATCCTGCAGCTCCTGCTCGATCCGATCCATGCCTCTCTTTTTCTGTTCCGGATCCAGCACGAATTCCGTAGCCGGAAGGATTTCCACCTGCCGGATCTCCTCAATGGAGCGCTGGCTGACAGCATCAAACGCCCGGAGAGAGGTGATCTCATCACCCCAGAGTTCCGTGCGGACAGGACATTCCTCCGTCAGTGGAAAGACATCCATGATCCCGCCATGTATGGAAAACTGTCCCGCCAGCTCCACAGAGGGAACGGACTCGTAGCCCATTTCCGTAAGCCGCTGTCCTACCGTTGAAAGATGAATCTCCTCTCCCACCGAGAGGGTGAGTGAATTCTTCCGGATCAGGTCCGCCGCAGGAATACGATCCATCAGCCCTTCCACCGTCAGGATCACCACCGTGGGAATTCCCTCCTGCAGTCGCTTAATGATCTCCAGCCGGCGCCTGGCAGCGAGGTTGCCGTGCACGTCCGCATAATAAAAAAGGACGTCCTTCGCCGGATAGATGAATACATCCCGGTCGTAAAACCGGTAATCCGCAGCCAGTCTGTCAGCGGATGCATCATCCTTTACCACAACAAGAAGCTGCTTTGTATCGCCGCGTAAAGTCTCCATCACAAGAGGAAGCGCCGTTCCGGATACCCCCCACAGGTTCACGGGGGTCTTCCCGAGCCGGATCCTCTCCGATGCCTTCTTTATGCAATTCATACCGGAAACCGGCACCTTTAGCGTATCCAATGATCTCCCGTCCTTTTCTAGACTCCGTTAAACCGGTTCTGCGCTTCACCAACGCCTGATTCGATAATGGTCTTTGCCGCTGCTGCCGCCCGATCACAGGCATCGCGCATCTGCGGCAGCTCCTCCTTCGGGAAATGCCCCAGCACGTAGTCAACCATATCATAATCCTCCGGTTTCTTTCCGACACCCACGCGGATCCGGATAAAATCCTCTGTCCCAATACACTGAATGATATTCTTCAGGCCGTTGTGCCCCCCGGCGCTTCCCTTCTCCCGGATACGGATCCTCCCCACATCCAGTGCCACGTCATCACAGAAAACGATCAGCTCCGCAGGCGTAAGCCGGTAAAAATTCATCAGCTGCTGAACCGCCTCTCCGGACAGATTCATGTATGTCTGCGGCATGGCAAGAACACATTTCTCACCTGCCACAACACCATGTCCGGTAATGCTCTTCCCCTCTTTTTTATTCAGGGAAATGTTCCATTCATCCGCCAGCGCCACAAGCGCCGAAAAGCCGGCATTGTGCCTCGTGCCGGCATATTTTGTGCCCGGATTACCCAGGCCGACGATCAGTTTCATTGTCGGTTCTTCTCCCTTTTGCCCGGAAGCATGCCAAAAAAAGAGGTTCATGCTTTCTTTTCCTTCATGATCTGTTCCGCCGTCTTCAGCTGTTCCTTCGTATTCACTCCAAGGATCTCGGTCACATCCTCCACCGGCATGGCATCTACTCTGCCTCCGGCCGCCTTGATCAGCTCAATGGTGTCCGTGAGATAATACTCACCCTGAGCATTATCATTCGTAAGCTTTCCGAGGCTGTCCCGAAGCATGGCCGTATCGAAGAGATACATGCCCGAATTGATCTCGCAGACTTCCTTCTCCTCCGGAGTACAGTCCTTATCCTCCGTGATCTTAAGGAAATGTCCCTCCGCGTCGCGAATGATCCTTCCGTACCCCTTCGGATCCTCCAAAATCGCGGAAAGCACCGTCACCCCGTTTCCTGCCTTCTCATGTGCATCCGCCAGCTGACGCAGGGTACGAGCGGAAATCAGCGGCGTATCGCCGCAGAGAACCATGGTGCTTCCTTCGGTTCCCAGCTGCTCCTTTGCACAGAGTACTGCATGTCCCGTCCCCAGCTGTTCTGTCTGCTCCGCGTAGAGAACGCTGTCTCCCAGTTCTGCGTGAACTTCCTCGCTCTTATATCCCGCAATAACTACGATTCTGTCCGCCCCCGCCTCTCTGGCCGCTTCGATCACGTGGCAGACCATGGGCTTTCCCATGCAGCGGTGAAGTACCTTCGGCAGTTCGGATTCCATACGGGTTCCCTTTCCCGCTGCCAGGATCAAACCTGTTAAATGTTCCATATCTCCGTCCCTTTCCTGCTATCTCATGATGCTTTCCCAAACCGGATATCATCATGACTCTCATACGCTGTGACTATTACGCAAGAAAACCACCGGAGCCATCCGGTGGTTCTTTTCTTGTGAAGCACTTACATCATCTCTTCCGGTTCTTCAAAGGATGTCTGTTCATACTTCTCCAGAATAAGATTCTGGATCATTTCTCTGGTAGAAGAATTAATGGGATGTGCGATATCCCTGAATTCTCCGTCAGATGATTTGCGGCTGGGCATTGCGATGAATAGTCCCTTTTCCCCTTCGATCACCTTAATGTCATGAATAACAAATTCATTGTCAATGGTGATCGACACGACGGCACGCATCTTGCCTTCTCTGGCAACCCGGCGCACTCTAACATCCGTGATTTGCATGTGTAATTTTCCTCCTGTAAATCATTTTTGACCGACAATATTTGCTGCATTTATCGATCGTGCAATTCCCTCAGCTTACAGCGTATACCGGAAGCTCTTCTCAACGATGATCTTCGGCTTCCCCGCTTCACCGGTATGAACCGTATTGGCCCGAATAGTATCTCTGGACTCAATAATGCAGTTCTCCAGATAGCAGTTGTCTCCGATATGGACATCATTCAGAATGATGGAATTCTTGATCACGCAGTTATTGCCTACATAAACCTTCTTGAAGAGGACGGAATTCTCAACGGTACCGTTGATGATACATCCACTTGCGATCAGGCTGTTGGTTGCTACTGCATCCGAATTGTACTTTGCGGGGGGAAGATCTTCCACCTTCGTGTATACCCCAGGCTGCTGCCGGAAGAAATAATCCCTTACATCCCGCTTAAGGAAATCCATATTTGTCCGATAGTAAGAATCAACCGATCCGACATTCCGCCAGTAGCTCTCCAGGCGGTAAGCATTGATCTTCTTGACATTCTTATAACGGATCAGAATATCCTTTACAAAGTCCGTGCGTCCCTCAGCTGCACAGGCTTCCAGAAGCTCTATCAGCTGACGGCGGCGGATCACATAAACGCCGATGGATACGGTGCCTGTCTCGGCTACGATGGGCTTCTCCTCGAAGTCCTCAACCCGGTTATTATCACCGAGCTTTACAACACCGAAACGACTGATATCATCTTCCTCCGGGGACAGATCCTTCGTTACGATCGTGATATCTGCGCCCTTTGCGATATGATCCTCAAGAACCTTATTGTAGTCCAGCTTGTAGATACCATCGCCGGATGCGATCACCACATAGGGCTCATGGGCATCCTTCAGGAAGTTAATATTCTGATACAGCGCATCCGCTGTTCCCTTGTACCAATAGCTGTTGGTGGTCGTAATGGTCGGTGTGAAAATGTACAGACCGCCCTGCTTTCTTCCGAAATCCCACCATTTGGAGGAATTCAGGTGTTCGTTCAGGGATCTCGAATTATACTGCGTATATACTGCAACCCGCTGAATATGGGAGTTGGACATATTTGACAGAGCGAAGTCGATCGCTCTGTAGCAGCCTGCCACCGGCATTGCCGCAACGGCACGTTTTGCGGAGAGTTCCTCCATCCTGCTGCTGTTTCCGCCTGCTAAAATGATTCCGATCGCTCTCAAATTACTCACCTGCCTTTATGATACTTGAACCGCTGGCCAGTACGCCGCCCGGGTACTCGTCAATAGTAGTTGCGCCGATAATCGCCGTATTCTTTCCGATGGTCACACCGTCCGGAATTACGGAATTCTCACCGATTGTTGCAAGTCCAAATGCATAAATATGCGGTGCAAAGTCATTCGGAACCTCTTCTCCGATGCCGAGCTTTACATTCTTGCCGACCTGTACGCCTTCTGCCAGGATCGCCTTGTCCAGAACACAGTCATCACCAATGGATACACCATTCATGATAATGGAATTCTTGACTACGGTCCCCTTGCCGATGGTTACGCCGGAGCCGATGACCGAATTCTCCACATCACCGTGGATCTCGGTACCCTCACCGATGATGGATTTGCCGACCTTGCTTCCCTCAGCGATATACTGAGGCGGAAGGTTATCGCTCTTCGTATAGATCCGCCAGAACTCCTCATACAGATTGAACTCGGGGATGATATCCACAAGCTCCATATTAGCTTCCCAGTAGGAGCCGAGGGTTCCGACATCCTTCCAGTAGCCCTTGAAATCATAAGCGCAGATCTTCTTTCCCTGCTCATGAATATGAGGAATGATATGCTTTCCGAAATCGCAGGAAGGTACATCCTTCATCTCGATCAGTGCATCCCTGAGAACGGGCCAGCTGAAAATGTAGATACCCATGGAAGCCTTGTTGCTCCGTGGCTTCTCGGGTTTTTCCTCGAATTCATGGATCACACCCTGATCATCCGTGATCACCACGCCGAAACGGCTTGCTTCCTCAATGGGAACCTGATAGGTTGCCAGGGTTGCATCCGCATGCGAGGACTTGTGATAATCCAACATTACCTCATAATCCATTTTATAGATATGGTCACCGGAAAGGATCAGAACATAATCCGGATTATAGTACTCCATGTACTCCAGATTCTGATAGATCGCATTGGCCGTTCCCGTATACCACTGACTGCTTCCGCTCTTCTCATAAGGAGGAAGAACCGTGACGCCGCCGAAATTACGGTCCAGATCCCAGGGCATACCGATACCGATATGCTGATTCAGTCGGAGCGGACGGTACTGTGTCAGGACACCCACCGTATCCACGCCGGAATTGATGCAGTTACTGAGCGGAAAATCTATGATCTTATACTTTCCGCCAAAAGCAACCGCAGGCTTTGCAAGCTTCGAGGTAAGAACGCCGAGACGGCTTCCCTGTCCCCCTGCGAGAAGCATTGCTATCATTTCTTTCTTAACCATACTGTCACCCCTTTTTTGCATAACCCCCGCTTTTTCCTGCTTTCAGAAAGGCGCGGAAGAAGCTTTTTTTCGCTGTATGCAGCATATGATTCATTATAGCATGGAATTTCAGAAAATAAAACAATATTTTTGTCGAAAATGTCCAGTTTTTACCCGTAAAAATGTCAAGGTTTGTAACTGCTAACCGTTTTTTCCCTAATTGGACGGAGCGCTGTCCTTCATCGTTTCCGCGATTGCCGAAGCAATGCCGGTTACGCCTGCCAGTTCCGTGGGGATGATCAGCTTCGTCGCGCGGCCGTCCGCTGCTCTCCGGAACGCTTCCAGACTGCGAATGGTCAGCACTTCCTTGCTGGGAGAAGCCTCATTCAGCATGCGGATACCGTCTGCCTCCGCCTGCTGCACCTTCACGATAGCCTCAGCCTCACCTTCCGCTCTCTTAATCCGGGCTTCCCGCTCCGCCTCTGCCCGAAGGATCTGGGCCTGCTTCTCTGCTTCCGCCGCAAGGATTGCGGACTGCTTATCTGCCTCCGCCTTCAGGATCTTCGCTTCCTTTTCACCCTCGGAGATCAGCACGGCCGAACGTTTTTCACCTTCAGCGCGAAGGATCTGCTCACGTCTTTCACGCTCTGCCTTCATCTGCTTCTCCATGGCTTCCCGGATCGCTGCCGGAGGAATGATATTCTTCAGCTCCACACGTGTTACCTTGATTCCCCAGGGATCCGTAGCCACATCAAGTATGGAACGCATTTGGGTATTGATGGTCTCACGGGAGGTCAGCGTCTGATCCAGCTCCAGATCACCGATGATATTTCGGAGAGTCGTAGCTGTCAGATTCTCAATGGCGGCGATGGGATACTCCACGCCGTAGCAATACAGCTTGGGATCCGTGATCTGATAGAACAGAACCGTATCGATCTGCATCGTTACATTATCCTTTGTGATCACCGGCTGGGGCGGGAAATCCGCCACCTGCTCCTTCAGGGATACTACCCTTGCTATCCGGTCAATGATGGGCCACTTCATATGGAAGCCCACGCCCCAGGTCGTCTGATAGGTGCCGAAACGCTCCACTACATAAGCCGTAGCCTGCTTTACTACACGGATCGAACCGCAGGCGATCAGAACCACCAGCACCAAAATGATAATCAATGCGATTGAAGGATTCATATCATTCTCCTTTCTCATCTACCTCTGATCTGCTGTAACGACCAGCTTTGTTCCGTCGATCTTCTGTATGGTAACTGTGGAACCGGCGGGAATCTCACTTCCATCTTCGGAAACGGCCCTCCATTCCACGTCATGGATCCGGATCTCCCCGGTTTCTCTTCCCGGGCCGATGTCCGTCAGCGTTTTATACTTTTCCCCGATCAGTTCATCCACATTCGTCGCCGTGGTTTTGATCTTCAGTTTTTTCTTCACCAACGGCCGGATTGCCAGAAGCAGTGCCACGGATACCACCATGAAAATGATGATCTGCACCGTAACATCCGCTCCGCAGAAAGCCGCTATGGAAGCGATCAGCGCACCCCCCGCAAACCAGATGGAGGTCATTCCAATGGTAATGATCTCGATCAGGATCGCGATGGCCATTACGCCGATCCATATGGTTCCGTCAAGTACTTCCGGACTCATTATCTCACTTCCCTTCTTCAATCAGTTTTCTTTGCCCCGGGGCAATGTACCAAAAGGCCGGCCCTTAAGCTCAGCAAGACCTTTATCTGTAATAATTGATGAGACATCCCTTTTCGATGATCTCACGCTCGTCATCAGTCAGGTCTCCGAGAGAGAGCGACAGCTCCTTCATGTCCTTATTTACCACATAGGCCCTGATCGTATCCCATTTCTCCCGGACTGCCTGCAGGATATCCGGAACAAAAATGTAATCCCCGTTCTCAAAGGCGTAGTCCTCAGAGATCACGAAGGGAAGCATGCCCCAGTTGATCAGGTTGGAACGATATCTCTTGGTGGCGTATTCCTTCGCAATATTTGCCCAGCCGCCCAGCACCTTCTGGCAGGAAGCAGCCTGCTCACGGGCAGAGCCGTCACCCGGCTTCACGGCATAGATGGTGCTTCCGAAACCGATCTCCGCACCCTTTGCCTCCGGGAATTTTTCCTTAATGGTTTTGATCACAGTCTTCAGCTCGTCGTTCAGGCAGCACAGAGATTCTCCTGCTTCCCTTTCCCGTTCCAGCTTCTGAACCTCTTTGGCCCGGCCTACGTACTCCGGATCCTTCCTGGACAGTGTGAATTCAGCCAGTCCGATGGGATTGGAACGATAGGAAGAGGTCTCCCCTGAGGGAATCAGTTCATCGGTGGTGGTGACCGGATCGGTGATCACAGAAGCCACCTTGAGGAGCAGATCATTGGTAAGCGGAACCATTTCCGGCCAGTCCTTGATATTCGGGCCGAATTTGATCTCCGTCTCCGGCTGGGGATTGCCCCATCCGTTGTAAACTCTGTTGTCGTAAATGCGACGGTCAAAGAAATAGGTGGGGCCGGTGAATTCCACATCCAGATCGGTGGCCGGTGTCAGGTAGCCCTGGTTCACCGCCGTTGCCGCTATGGAACGAGCATCCATCAGTGCCACGGAAGCAATCTGACCGCTCTGGATCTTGGAGCCTTCGCGGTTCGGGAAATTCCTCGTGGAATGACGAATGGAGAATGCGTTATTCGCCGGGGTATCTCCTGCGCCGAAGCAGGGGCCGCAGAAAGCGGTCTTCACAATGGCGCCTGTTTCCAAAAGATCCGCCACGGTTCCGTTCTTGGCCAGCTGCATCATGATCGGCGTGCTGGCCGGATAAACCGAAAGGGTAAATTCATCGCTGCCGATGAAATGTCCGCGCAGGATATCCGCCGCGTCACAGATATTTTCATACCCACCGCCGGCGCAGCCCGCTATGATTCCCTGCTCTACGTAGAGCTTTCCGTTCCGTACCTTGTCGGTAAGGCGGAAATCCACATTTCCGGTAAGCTGCTTCTTTCCCTTTTCCTCTACATCGTGCAGAATATCCGTCAGGTTCTCGTTCAATTCTTCAATGGTATAGACATTGCTGGGATGGAAGGGCATGGCGATCATGGGGCGGATCTTCGACAGATCCACATAGACTACGCCGTCATAGTAAGCCACGTCTGCGGGCTTCATTTCGTGATAGGCTTCCGGACGATAATGTACATCATACCAGCGCCTTGTCTCCTCATCTGTCTGCCAGATGGAGGAAAGGCAGGTGGTTTCAGTGGTCATGACATCGATACCGATCCGGTAATCGGAGGAAAGCTTTGCCACGCCGGGGCCCACGAATTCCATCACCTTATTCTTGACGTAACCATTTCCGAAGGTTGCTCCGATCAACGCCAGCGCTACATCCTGCGGACCAACACCCTTTGCGGGTTCTCCCTCCAGATAAATGGCAACCACGCCGGGACGCTTCACATCATAGGTCTTGCCCAGAAGCTGCTTGGCAAGCTCCCCGCCGCCCTCTCCGATGGCCATGGTTCCCAGTGCACCGTATCGGGTATGGCTGTCCGATCCCAGGATCATGGCTCCGCATTCAGCCAGCTCCTCCCGGGCAAACTGATGGATGACGGCCTGATGAGGAGGAACGTAGATCCCGCCGTACTTTTTTGCGCAGGACAGGCCGAACATGTGATCATCTTCGTTGATGGTGCCTCCCACCGCACAAAGAGAGTTATGACAGTTGGTCAGTACATAGGGGATCGGGAATTCCTTAAGTCCCGATGCTCTTGCCGTCTGGATGATTCCGACGAAGGTGATATCATGGGATGTCATCTTGTCGAATTTGATCTTCAGCTCCTCCATATCCCCGGCTGTATTATGCTTTTGAAGGATACCATACGCCATGGTCCCCTTTGACGCTTCCTCTTTTGTTTCCTTTATTCCTGCTGAAGCTGCCTCCTCTTCCGGAACAAGGGTTGCCCCTTTCAGAAGATATGCTCCTTTTTCATACAGCCTGATCATGTCTGACTAACTCCTTTCATTCTTTCCCGTTACTTGTTATTTCCACGTTGGTTTCTGATTCTCACGTTGTTTTCTTATTTCCACGTTGGTTTCTGATTTTCACGTTGGTTTTTTTCCACGTTGAGGCCTTCGGAGCGGCTTCTCTCCGAACAGCTTCTTATGAGATTCCACGGCTGCGTCCCGGAATGAAAAAGCCTTCCGAACCGCAGCCGGTGAGATTCTTAATTTGTGTAACTGTAAATGTATTCCTTATAATCGCTGATGGAAACGCCTACAGGCAGCTGCCCGGTGATATTTCCTTCGATCATTTCCTTGTCCTTATTGTAATCGCTCTCACTGATCACCGTAGCATCTCCATTTTCATCCCTTCCCAGATAGTATACCTCTCCATTGTAGGATGTGGTCACTACGATCTTGTCCAGGAAGAAACCTTCGTCCTTAAACCGGATGAGCGCTTCTGCAATGGCAGGAATTCCTTCCTCGATCTCCTGGGTAAGGCCTACAACCACATAGGGCGGATTCCCGACTCCCATGGGTGTGATCACGCCGGAGAATTCATAGTTGTATCCGTTGTATGCATAAACTGCCATGTACTCCGTACCACGCAGGATCAGCTCAGGTATACCGCTGTTATCAAAGTCATACAGCATTACATACTGAGGATTGATGATATCCACACTCAGTTGACTGCAGTCAACCAGTTCTGCCGTCATGCCGCCGTACTTAAGGTCCTCCGTCAGATGCGTCTTCCAGTCATCCATCAGTAAAACGTATTCTTCCATCCATTCCTCATGAGTATTGTCCTTGATGGCCTTCTGGATTTTGGAAAGGTCGACATTGTCGCCAAAATACCTCTTCATCTGGTCCATCAGATCTTCCGCATAATAGATCTCACCCTTTGAGGCATACTCAATGGCCTTATCCTCATAATACTTCGGGCCTTCCTCCTCGGCCTTCTTATACAATTCATCAAAACGGCTCTCCCAGCGGGACCAGGATTTTTCATTCGCATAGGACTCCTTGAAATACTTCACATTATCCATCACATCGAAGTAATTCTTTTCATCATATTGCTTCTGAAATTCCTCCAGCCTTCTCTGGAATAATTCGTCATAATACAGATCATTGGAGACCTCATAGGCATATTCCGAATACCACAAGGATCTTGCCGTGTTGGTGAATTTCTTTATATCCTCATAGCTGAGCGTTCCGGCGGTATAGGCGTCATATTTCTCCTTCAGCTTTGCGTCCAGTGCCGCTGTTACCGCTGTTTTATAATCATCCTTGCTCTTGCTATCCCAGTTGTAATATAATCCGGTATCCTTATCATCCTTCTGCGCATAGTGAACGCGTTCAAATTCTTTTGCCTTCTGATCGTACGCATCGTTTCCGTCGTCCGTAAAAAGCCCGGCAGCTTCAACATAGATCTGCTCCAGCTTCGGGATATTGATGTAGCGGAATCCTTCCGCTGTCATCCCTTCGAAAGCACGGATCTGCTCAACGGCCTGGAGCACTTTAAAGGTTTCGTCATAACTCTTTTTGCCATCCAGATATTGGTTTACCGTATAAACCACGATATCCGCAACATCCTTCTTCCACTCTTCCTGGGCATCCTTATCCAGTTCGGATACGATTTCCGCCACTTTTGTTCCATCGCCCTCAGCCAGCTTATTCAGAGCCTGCTTCTTGTTGATCATCGGAAGCATCCAGACAAAGGAGAAAACCAGAGCCGCCGCGATCAGCACCAGGGAAATGATGGTAATAACGATCCATTTCTTACTCTTCATCGCTTACTCCTCCGTTATTTCTTCCGTAACCGTTTCGGTTGTCGCAGGTTCTCCACCGGGAATTACATTTCCGCTGGTGGTATGATAACCGCCTTCTGCGGCACCTTTATAATCCGACTTGGGCAGGATCACGAAAATGAGCATTAATGCAACAACTGCCACTACGCATACTGCCGCTGTAATGCAGGAAATCAGTCCTACCGTCTTCATGGCCTTCGCTGTCTTTGCCGGATCCTTCGGAGGCTTGGGAACATAGGGCGGGTACGGTTGCTGGCCCTGCGGATACTGCTGGAAGACCTGTTGCTGGTAGCCCTGTTGACTCTGCTGCGGATAGCCCGGCTGACCCGGTTGCGAATACCCCGGCTGGCCATGCTGCGGGTATCCCGGCTGACTCTGCTGCGAATAGCCCGGCTGGCCATGCTGCGGGTATCCAGGCTGACCCTGCTGTGGGTATCCCGGCTGACCCTGCTGCGGGTATCCCGGCTGACCCTGCTGCGGACGGCCCGGTTGACTCTGCTGCGGGTATCCCGGCTGGCCCTGCTGCGGACGGCCCGGCTGACTCTGCTGCGAATAGCCCTGCTGACCCTGCTGCTGGTAGCCCTGCTGGCCCTGCTGCGGATAGCCCGGCTGGCCCTGCTGTGGGTATCCCGGCTGACTCTGCTGTGGGTAGCCCGGCTGGCCAGGTTGCGAATACCCCGGCTGGCCAGGTTGCGAATACCCCGGCTGACCCTGCTGCGGGTATCCCGGCTGACCCTGCTGCGGGTATCCCGGCTGACCCTGCTGCGAATAACCCGGTTGTGTGTCCGGATGGTATCCCTGTTGCTGATATTGAGACTGTGGAGTGAAGGGTTGCTGACCGTACTGTGGATACGGCTGCCGGAACGGGGGTACATTCTCCTGTACTGACTGTTCCGCATTCTGCGCGGACTGCTCCGCATCCTGCGCAGCTTCCTGCACGGACTGCTCCATATCCTGCGCAGCTTCCTGCACGGACTGCTCCATATCCTGCGCAGCTTCCTGCACGGACTGCTCCGTATCCTGCGCAGCTTCCTGCACGGACTGCTCCATATCCTGCGCAGCTTCCTGCACGGACTGCTCCGCATCCTGCGCAGCTTCCTGCACGGACTGCTCCGCGTCCTGTCCAAGTTCGGAAATCTTCTCGTTTACTTCGCCCGATGTCATTTGATCTTTTTCTTCCATGGCATCCTCCTAACGATCCTTACATTTAGTAGCAGCGATACTTTTTCCTCCGGTGACCGGAGGAAGTGTTATGCATCAATCCATGATAACCACCCGGTACAGCATACCGGGATCTCATAAATTCACCTGTCTAGCCTGCTTCCGTCACCGGTGTCCGCAACGCCTCATTGGTCTTCCTTGTCTGTACAAAGCGTGAAAATGTACCAATCATACAATATGCTAGAATGTTCCCGAACTTCCGCCATGTGTTGAGCCTGAAGAGGAAATGTGTGTACTGCTGCCACCCCCGCCCGAAGACGAACGTTCGATCCTGCGGAATTCCCGGTGGATCATCCTCTCGCTGCCGCCAAGAATATTGGCATCTTTCAGATATCCGGAAGCATTTGTTGCGGCCTTCACCGTTTTTGTCTGTGCCTTCAGCATGGAAGCCCGTCCAAAGCCGACGCCGAGACCTGCCAGGATGGAAATGATTCCGTCACGCAGAGCCTTGAACGGCTTCTTCGGGAGATTCCCTGAATCGTAAGGCTTTCCCTTCTCATACTGCTTCATGTAGTCGCCTGCATAGTCTGCAAAGGTGCGGAAGGCGTCATAATAATTATTGTCACTCATATAAGGCTTGATCTGATCCATCAGCCAGGACTGACCGGCATCCGTGAAAGCGCGGATACAGGTGCCCTTCGTACTGATGGCCCATTCTCTTGTTTCCATACTGATCAGGAATACGATACCATTTTCCGAATAACCGTTATAATCATAAAAATCATCCGCCGCAGCCAAGGGTGTCTCACCGTTCAGATTCTTCACCGTATAGACAACAACATCCACGTTGTACTTTGATGACACCTCATCCAGCTTCTGGGCTACCTTTGACGCATCCGACGAAGAAAGGATGCCGGCATCATCTACCATATGGTTACCCGCAGCCGAAAGAGGCTGGGGAAGGATGATCGCTGCCAGGAAAAGAAGTCCGGCCAGAACAAGGAACAGTAAGTCTCTTTTATTTTTTGTTCTCATTTCACGCACCTCCTTACCGAACCCACCAGATGAAGAACAGGATTGCAAATGCGATCAGTGTCGTAATGATCGCTGTCCGGAGGAAGTATTTCTTATACAGGGACTTGTCATAAGGCAGGTCACCGATAAACTTTCCGGTCTGTCCGTTCATGGCAAAACGATACTGGGTTCCGTTCCAGGTGGTATTCAGTATCCACACCGGAAGAAGGGCATAATGGGATGAGGATTCCCGGATCTCCACATTGGAGGCCTCCATGCTGGGGCTCTCGAAGTTGTGGAGCGAATCCCTCAGCTTCTCCTCGGCACTGCTCCTGATCCGCTGAATGCCTCGCTTCATGCAGTCCTCTGGGGTCTCGTCATATTTATCCGCCATAAAGCCTGCCAGATAAGCCGTGGAGAAGGACACCGCATCCGCCATATCAAAGGGCTCGATGGAATCCATCATCGCATCCTCCATTTTGGAAGACGCATCCACGGGGATCGCCTCGAAACTCATTTCCCCGCTGCGATAAACCTCGAAATGTTCGATCTCCTCTCCGTTCGTTACCGAATGGGTACGCTTTGCTCTGAACTGAGCTTCGGCGAAGACATCCGCATCAAAGAGCCAGAAGGGGACATAGACTCCCTTGATCTCATCGATATGCTTCTGGTCACGGAACACAGAGGGTACCAGCTTCTTACTGGAAATGAAGGCGTTCAGCTTCTCCTTTGCTTCCTTCTTATCCACCTTGAAGGGAATCAACAGCTCGGGCTTCATCATACCGGAGAACTGGTCATTCCGGATAATGGGACTGTCGCAGTAGGGACAGTTGGTTGAAGCCAGAGAATCATCTCCCACAACCTCACCGCCGCAGTTCTTGCAGATATAGGACATCAGTCCGTCATCATTGACATTCCACTGCTGCTGCTCACCCATGGAGAGGGTCTGGTTCTCATCAAATGTACCAACCTGCGGTGTTTCGCCTTCCGCACCGGAGGCCTCTCCTGTTGCCCCCTGCTGTCCCTGCATGGCCTGGTCATAAGCCGCGGGGTCATAGGATGCGCCGCACCAGGGGCAGATCAGCTTCTGGGTCTTACTGTCAAACTCCATTGAGCCATTACAGTTTTGGCATTTATATTCCATCTCTACCATCCTTTTTCGTTTGTCATTCTGCAGAAAGAATCCTTTATATCCTTCCGTATTTTCAACTTACTGTCCGCCCTTACAACTCCGGATGCCGGGCATCCGGAGCGCAGGACAATACGGAATCATCACTTTACAATGTCGTTATCATCAAACGGGTCTCCGCATTCCGGACAGAATTTCGGCGGATTTGCCGGATCCTCCGGCTCCCAGCCACACTTATCGCATTTATACTTCGGTGTTCCTGCCGGTTTCGGAGTTCCGCAGTTAGAGCAGAACTTACCCTTATTGACCGTACCGCAGGAGCAGGTCCAGCCTTCTGCGGGAATCGGCTTCGGAGTTCCGCAATCCGGGCAGAACTTCCCATTTGCCTGAGCCCCGCACTTGGGACAGGTCCACGCACCGGCTGCCGGAGCGGACTGCTGAGGTGCCTGCTGAGGCGCCTGCTGGGCTGCCTGCTGCTGTTGCATCTGTTGCTGCTGCATACCCATGGCATAAAGGTTCTGTGCATTCATGCCTCCTGCCTGCTGAGCCATATTCATTCCCATAAAGCCCATCATGGCGCCGCCCTGATTGCCTGCTGCGATCTTCATGGAATCCTGGGTCGCACCCACCATGGCAGCCGCGCCCATGGTAGGATCACGGTACATGGCGTTTCTCTGAGCCGTCTTGATCATATCCTCATCTTCCTTGGGAAGGGTGATGGGGTTCATGGCGATGCTCATGACCATAAGGCCTCTCTGGCCCCACTTGGCGGACAGTGCCTGGTTGATGGCATCCTTCAGATCCGAGGTATGGGTCTGGATCTGGTTCGGACGCATTTCCAGATCGGACAGATGTCCGAAAGCTTCCGGAAGGGCATCCACGAACTCAGCCTTCAGCTGTGCCTCGATCTCACTCTTCAGGTATTCATCCTGTACATTTCCGGCCACATTCTTGTAGAAAAGCAGAGGATCGGTCATCACAAAGGAATACGTACCCGAGCAGCGAACGGATACGTCCACATCCAGGCCGATACGGGAATCAACAACACGGAAAGGAACCGGGCTCGGAGTACCGAACTTATTGTCCATGATCTCCTTTGTGTTGAAATAGTACACTCTCTGATCCTTGCCTGTATCGCCGCCATAAGCGAAACGCTTGGCAAAGGTCTTGAAGGTATTGATGATGCCTTTTCCCAGACCGCCGTAGAAGATGCTGGGTTCTGTCGAAGTATCATAGGTATACTCGCCGGGTTCCGCACAGAGCTCCACGATCGCGCCCTGCTCCACGATGATCATACACTGCCCGTCTGCAACCGCGATACCGGATCCGTTGGAAATGATGTTGTCATTTCCCTTGGTGTTGGAAGAACGCTTTGAAGTCTGCTTCTGTCCTTTTTTGATAAGCACATCTCCCGGAAGTGCTTCACAGTAGAAAAACTCCAGCCACTGATCCGCAAGGGTTCCGCCGGCTGCTCCGAGTGCTGCTGAAATAAGACCCATAATAGTAACCTCCTCTGTTTTGTCTTCTTTTTTCACCCTGCCGCTGATTCCGGCAGGCCGATTACACATACAGAATTTATTATAGCGATTTCTTCTTGAAATAGCAAGTAAACTCACCTTAAAAAAAGGGAGTCCGTACCATAAAAAAAGGGCATTCCCCAGCGCGCCAATACGCGGGAGAATGCCTTTTTATGATCTGCGGATCCAATACGGCCTGACCGCACAGGTGAGTCGTGAAAACCCTCCAACCCTGTTATTTTGCGGCAAGATACTGCAGTTCTTCCCATCTTTTGTCCACTTCCGCCTGGAACTGCTCGATCAGATGCTCATTTCCGGGCTTCATGAGATGCTTGAAACGTCCCTGGACACGAAGGAAGTCCTCAATGGGGAGCTTCCGCTTCGGTTCATAGTTGATGATCCATTTGCCTTCAACCACCTCGAAAAGAGGCCAGTAGCAGGTATCCATGGCAAGCTTGCAGATGTTGGCAATGTCCGAGGCATCATACCGCCAGCCTCTGGGGCAGGGAGCCATAACATTAAGGAAGGCTGCGCCGGGGGTATAAATGGCTTTTTCCGCCTTCTCATAAAGGTCCTTCATCATGGGTGTAAATGTGGACTGCGCTACATAGGGGACGTTGTGAGCCGCAATGATCTGCGCCAGATCCTTTCTGCTCTGCATTTTTCCGTTGCTGACGGAGCCGACCGGCGTTGTGGTGGTGTCCGCAAACATGGGGGTTGCGGAGGAACGCTGAATACCGGTATTCATGTAGGCGCCGTTATCGTAGCAGACGTAGACCAGATCATGACCGCGCTCCATGGCGCCGGACAGGGACTGCAGACCGATATCGTAGGTTCCGCCGTCACCGCCGAAGGTGATGAACTTATAGGTTTCGTCAAGCCTTCCCCTCTTCCTCAGAGCATGATAGGCGGTCTCCACGCCGGAAAGGGTAGCACCCGCACAGGCAAAGGCATTATGGATATAGCTGTCCTCATAGGAGGTGTAGGGATACATAAAGGTAGATACCTCCAGGCAGCCGGTAGCGTTTCCGATTACCGCATGATCCTCCGGCTTGAGAGCCCGAAGCACCGTCCGGACGGCAATCCCCGCACCGCAGCCGGCGCAAAGCCGGTGCCCGGGAGCAAGCCGTTCCGGTTTGTTCATGACGTCTTTGAATTTGAATGGCATGACTGCTCCCTCCTTACTTTCTTAATCCGATATACTGGAACTGTTCAACAGATTTTCCTTCTTCAACAAGACCCATCAGATCCCGGAAAACCGATTCGGCTGATTCGTCTGTAAAATCACGTCCTGCCAGTCCGTAGAAATAGTTGATGGCGGGAATGGTAAGACCCGCATCCATCATGGCCGCCTTCAGTTCGGAGCCCAGAGGGCCTCCGCAGCCGCTGAAGCTCTCGGCACGATCCAGAATGGCAACCGCAGAGAGACCCGACAAAGCCTTTGCCAGCTCCTCTCCGGGGAAGGGACGGAATACCCGCACCTTGATCATACCCACGGGAACGCCCTGTTCACGCAGATTATCTACGGCGTTCTTGGTATTTCCGGCTGCAGAACCGATGATGACGATGGCCACCTTCGCACCCTCCATCCGGTATTCTTCAAAAAGTCCGTATCTTCTGCCGGAGATCTTTTCGAATTTCTCACATACGGAAAGGATCACTTCCTTTGCCTTCTTCATGGCCAGACGCTGGTTCATTTTCGTCTCCATATAGAAGGGTGAGTTAGCGTAGGGACCAATGGCCATGGGCATGGCCGGATTCAGCAGGAAATTCTCAGGTTCATAGATGCCCACAAAATCCCGCACACTCTCGGTGTCCAGCGTTTCAATGTTCATAACGGCGTGGCTTGTGATGAATCCGTCCTGGCAAACCATCATGGGGAGCATGACATCGGGATGCTCCGTCACCGGGTATGCCATAATGAAATTATCATAGGCTTCCTGGTTCGTCTCGGCATAGATCTGAATCCAGCCGGAGTCCCTGGCTCCCATGGTATCGGAATGGTCGCAGTTGATATTGATGGGGCCTGTCAGCGCACGGTTCACGGCGCACAGGACCACCGGAAGACGGTCGGAGGCTGCGATATACAGCTCCTCCCACATGAACGCCAGACCACAGGAGGATGTGGCCGTAAGGGCCCGCGCACCTGCTGCTGATGCTCCGATCACGGCAGACATGGAGCTGTGCTCAGATTCCACCGGAATAAACTCTGTATCGATCTCCCCATTCGCAATAAATGTGGATACCATCTGGGGAATCTCCGTCGACGGAGTGATGGGGAAGGCCGGCATCACGTCAGGATTTACCTGCTTGATGGCCAGGGCAACCGCCTCATTTCCGGACATACGGTCTCTGGTACTTGCCATCTTACAGTCCCTCCTTCATGGAAATAGCACGGAAACTGCAGACCCGCGCACAGATTCCGCAGCCCTTGCAGTGATCATAGTCAAAATCCTGTCTCTTGCCGTCCACAACCGGAATACAGCTGTCGGGACACATGGGTGCGCAGAGCAGGCACTGGGCACATTTTTCCCAGTTCATAACCGGCGTCTGGGTCCGCCATTCGCCGGTCTTAAATTCACGGGATCCGCCGCCGCCATAGATCTGGTCGCCCATTGTTATGTCGGTGTACGGCGCGGTTTCATTTACCTTCCGGATATCGGTTCTTTCTGTATTCGCCATTACTTCACCTCCGTAAAGCCGCGCTCCAGGGCACGCATATTTCCCTCGATCACCTCCGGCTTTTTTGCAAACTTATGCTGATAGGAGGCGTACATCTGCTTCATGAATTCGTCCTTATCCATGATCTCGGCCACCTTGACAATGGCTGCCAGCATGGGGGAATTGGGGAAATACTTTCCAAGACAGTCCACGGAGATCTCCCGGGCGTCAATGGTATAGACCGCTCCCTCATAGCCCTTGAGCAGGGAGATGATCTCCTCCTTCGGACGTGCGGTATTAATAATGATCCCGCCCTCCTTGGAGAGTCCCTTGGTCACATCCACGGCATGAAGAAGTGTTTCATCCACTACCACGACATAATCAGGCTCATAGATATTGGAATGGGCACGGATCTCCGTATCACCCAGACGATTATAGGCCGTAATGGGTGCACCCATCCGTTCCGGTCCGTATTCCGGAAAACCCTGTACATACATACCCGTATTAAAGGCCACATCAGCCAGCAGAAGCGCCGCCGTCTTGGCTCCCTGGCCGCCGCGGCCATGCCAGCGAATCTCAATATGCTTTCTCATCGTACTACCTCTTTCCAAAAAATAAGCTCTGCCATATGAAAGACGTAACATGTAGTTTAACATTTTTATATTGAGAAGTAAAGGCAATTCTTCAGAAACCGGCTCTCTCCTTGAAAAATGCCGGCGGTTAATCTATAATCGTCGATAACCATTTTCTTTCAAAAGAGGTTTATTCCATGCCGCATACTTCAAAAATCAGATTCGTTCTTTTCCTTGCCGTTCTGCTGTTCATTACGGGCTGCGGCAAAAAGGAAGAAGAGAAAAAAGAGGAAAGAAAAACCCCCGCAGCAACCATCGGTTCCGCGGAGGAGCTTTCTCTTTCGACAGAGGATTCTGTCCATTATCAGTTTCAGTATCATCAGCAGAGCTTTCAGGCCGTCTTTGAAGGAGGCGTCTGGAAGATCTATGATTCCTATCGGATCGCAAATACACAGGATCAGGTCATCATCTGCCGGGCGCTGTCCGACGAACATCCGGTGAAGGATAAGGCAGGAACCGGCTATCGCACCGCCGATGACCTCTCCTTTGAGTGGCAGCAGCATAATATCGCCTACTATCTGCTTCCCGATGATTCCCCCTGGAAGAAAAATGCAAAGGATGTGGATCTCAATCCGGAGGATCAGGGGAAAACCCTGTTTCAGTTCATGCTGGAAAGAGGCTTCTGATCCCCTACCGGCTGAAGGGATCATCGAAATACCGGTTTTCCAGTTCCTTCTCCCTCTCCCGCATCTGGTCTTTCTTCATTTCCGGACCTTCTTTTTTGGAAATGATCATCAGGTAGATAAAGGCGATCAGTCCGATCACAACGATCACGATCCCGACGATCAGAAGTATCTTCCAGAACATCCCGGACTCCTCTCTAAGCTATTCACGGTATTTCACCAGCTTCAGAACATTTTTACCGTCCTTATAATCGTATGAATGCTCGTCGGCTACCTCAAAGGAAATGAATCTTCCCAGACCGCCGCGGGTATTCAGGTGATCAAAGGTCTCCACATCCGGCAGCCTGTCCTGGGGATCGAAGGGAATTCCCTCATCCGTAAAGATGATCGTGATCCTGTCATCCACATCGATGGTGATCTCCGCTTCTCCCCCTCCGTTAGGATAGGCATAAGAACAGATATTTACGAAGATCTCCTCACACATGACCTCCATTTCCATCTTCCGCTCATCCGTAAGTCCCGGTATCTCACCCACAGTGTCTATCAGAAGCGGCAGCTGCTCGACATCCGCCGGAAGATGAAGGACTTTGTGCCAGACTTCCGGTGCAGCATTCTTCCTTTCCGACCCGGAGGAGGTACCCTCCTCATTACCCGTCAGCCGGAAGCACAGCATGGTCATATCATCACTCCGCTCGGCTCCGTTGACAAACCCCATCACACGCTCCTGAACATCCGGGATCAGGTCTTTACTGTTTTTGCCCAGATGCCGACTCAGCTCTTCCTCCAGTGTCTCGGTGGTGAACAGATCGCCATCCTTATTCTGAGCCTCATTTACGCCGTCCGTAAAGAGGAATACCTGGTCTCCTTCCCTTAAAGTGAGTGTGGCTTCGGCATACTCTTCCCCCGCAAAAACGCCAGCCGCGATACCGTCCGCACCGTCCAGCGGGATCAGGGTATCCGAAAGAACATACGGCGTGTTATGCCCGCCGTTGGCGTATGTCAGCTCGTGTGTCTTTCTGTCGTATACCGCAACAAAAGTCGTAATGAACAGATTGCCTGCATTCTGCTCTGCCAGTGTGTTATTGTATTCCTGCAAAATGTGTGCCGGAGAGTAACCCATTTTCGCATACAGATCCAGCAACGTCACCGCGCGGGACATAAAGAGGGATGCCGTGATCCCCTTTCCCGAAACATCCGCGATCGCAAGGAAGACGCGGCCATCCGGAAGGATCTGATAATCATACAGATCTCCGCCCACATCCTTCGCAGGAAGCATACGGGCATTGATGCGGAACCCTTCTCCCTCCGCATGGGAAGGACGCAGGAGTCCCAGCTGGATGTCACCTGCGATGTTCAACTCAGCTTCCCGGGTATGCTTCTCCCGGTTCAGCTCCTCGATACTTCCCAGATACCCGTCGATGTTCTTTGCCATGGTATTAAAGGAGCGGGACACCTCCGCAAACTCATCATCCCCCCGCACCGGGAGTTCTTTGAAATCCCGTCTGTCTTCCGTAAGAAATTCCCGCATTCTTCTGCTGATCCGCTGCAGCGGGACAGATATCCTCCGGAAAAGGATAAAAACCAATACGAAAAGGATGGCCACGGTCAGGACCAATGTTACAACAACAATGAAATTGTATCTGTTCTGGAAGGATTGCAGAATATTGGAGAGTGATATTTCCACGCCGACCACGATATTCTTATCATAATCAACCCAGCCCTGCGTCTCATCATCATAATGCTCCTTCAGCCGCAGATAGTAGATCAGTGTATCCCCGAAACGGTTTTTTTCATGTCTGAGGCAGCCTTCCTCCGGCTGCTCCAGCGCAATTCTCATTTCCTTATCTACAAACTCTTCCTCTTCGTTACCGCTTACCACAACCCCCGGGTAGCGTTCCTTTTTGGCCTCCTCCGTTGCATCCTTTCCGAAATCGATCGCAAGAAACCTTAGCTGATCCTTCTCCGGATCTGCCTCCAATATATAGGCATATGTCGTGTTCGTATACTTACAGAAGCCCTCCAGCAGATCCGAAACCTTATCGTCTTTCTCCACATCGATATAGGAAACGGATTCCTTCAGAAGATTCGCCGAATCGCTCACATCCTCCTCAGCATGGCTGTAGGTGGCATTATAAACCTCCCTGTATCCCGCAAAAAGAACAAGTCCGTCAATCAGAAGAACCAACGGAAGCAGGATCAGTAAGGTCTTCTTGAAAATCGATTTTTTCCAGAATGCGGCACGCTTCATAAAAAAACTATTCCTCGATATTCAGCTTCTTATTAAAGCCGGTCATATTGATAATGGTACGGACATTCTTATTCAGTCCCCGGAGCACCATACCGTCCTTTCCCGCCATCTCACGATGTGCGGAAACGATCACCCGGAGTCCTGCAGAGGAAATGTAATCCACATCCTTAAAATCCAGGATCAGCTTCTGGCATTTTTCGGCATTCTCCTGTACCGCCTGCTCCAGTTCCGGTGCGGTAAGAGTATCAACCCGTCCCACGGGGGCAATGATGCAGGTCTTTTCTTCCTTGCTCACATTAATTTCCATCTTTCTTTCCTCCTGAAATAACCTGTATTTCTGCTATCGCAGCCTGTCTTTGCTGGAATCATTCTATCACACTTTGTTCGGCGTGAAAACAGAAAAAAGCACCGGGAAGCTTTTCTTCCGGTGCCTTTTTCTCCTGTGGAAGAGATCAGTCCAGATGATCGATGATCTCCAGCGTTCTCTCCTTATTCATTTTCACGCAGAGAGCTGCAAAATCCGCGAGGGGAATGCCATTCATCTGCTTATTTCCCCGGACATTGACGGATACGGTCTCTTCCTCTGCTTCCTTGTCACCCAGCACAAGGATATACGGCTCCTTATACTTCTTGAAGCCCTTGATCTTCGTCTTCATGTTCTCATCACTGTAGTCCGCCTCTACGCGGATGCCGGCAGCACGCAGCACCTTCTCCACCTTCTTCGCATACTCGTTATGCTCCGGGCGGATGGGAACGATGCCCACCTGATACGGTGATGCCCAGAAGGGAAATGCTCCCTTGAAATTCTCAATGATGATACCGATAAAGCGCTCGAAGGATCCGAAAATGGCCCGGTGGATCATAACCGGCCGCTTCTGCATGCCGTCCGGTGCGATATAGCGAAGATCAAAATTCAGCGGAAGCTGGAAATCCAGCTGGATCGTTCCCATCTGCCATTCGCGGCCGAGGCAGTCCTTCATTTTCAGATCGATCTTCGGTCCGTAGAAGGCGCCGTCGCCTTCATTAATCTCATAATTGCCTTCGCCGTACTTCTTATCCAGAATGCGCTTCAGGGAAGCTTCAGCCTGATCCCAGAGCTCGGGGGCACCCATGAAATCATCCGGGCGGGTGGATAGCTCGGCCACATAGGTCAGACCGAAGGTTCCGTAGATCTTCTCCGCGATGTCCATGATATCGGAGATCTCCTGCTCGATCTGATCTTCCATCAGGAAGGTGTGATCATCGTCCTGGTGGAACATCTGCACCCGGAAGAGGCCGTTCAGCTCACCGGATTTCTCCCGGCGGTGGATAACCTGTGTCTCACTGTAGCGGAGGGGAAGCTCCTTATAGCTGTGCATGGTATTCTTATAGACATTGATTGCGTTCGGACAGTTCATCGGCTTGATGGCATATTTGATGTCTGTCTCGATCTTCTCCTCACCGGATTCCTCATCGGTATAGGCATTGGTGACAAGGAACATATTCTCCTTGTAATGTCCCCAGTGACCGGAGGTCTCCCAAAGGGTCCTGTGATTGATGACCGGAGCCAGAATTTCCTGATAACCGTATTCTTCATGCAGCTCCCGCCAGAAGGTAAGCAGTGCATTATAAAGCTTGAAGCCCCGGGGCAGCCAGTAGGGCATGCCGGGTGCGGTCTCATCGAACATAAAAAGCTCCTGCTCCTTGCCAAGCTTCTTGTGGTCACGCTCCATTGCTTCTTTGATCAGATTCAGATGGGCCTTCAGCTCATCCTTGCTCGGGAAGGCATACATATAGATACGCTGCAGCATATCCCTCTTCTCATCGCCGCGCCAGTATGCCCCGGAGGCAGAACGGATCTGAAATGCGGTATTCATCAGCTCCTGAGAATTGGAGACATGAGGCCCGCGGCAGAGATCCACATAATCATCGCCGGTATAATAAACCGTAATGGTCTCTCCATCGGGAAGATCATTGATGATCTCCACCTTGAAACGCTGATCCTTGAACATTTCCAGAGCTTCTTCCTTGGATACCTCCTTACGTGTCCAGTCCTCCCGGCGCTTGATGATCTCCCGCATCTTATCTTCGATCACCTTGAAATCATCCTGGGTCACCGTGCGGGGAAGTTCAAAATCATAGTATGCACCATCGGCGATCTGCGGTCCGATGGTAATCTGTACATTTTCCTTTCCGAAAATCTCCATCACTGCCTTTGCCATGATATGGGCCAGGGAGTGACGATACACACTGAGGAAAAATTCCTTTTTCTCATCCTTATCCATTAACTGATATCCTCCTTGATGCCGCGCCCATCGGTGCAGCCGTTTCTCGTTCGGCAATGCAAATGCCGATTCTTCATTATACATCCGCAAATAAAAAAAGAAAAGCTATTTCTTTCAGGATCTGAGGGCGATGGTCAGCTTCACCCGGTCGTGGATCCCGGTCTTGTCATAAATATTGGAAATATAGTTCTTGACGGTTCCCTCGGAGATGTACAGCCGGTCTGCGATCTGGCGGTTTGTCAGTCCCTCCACCATCAGAGCGCAGATCTCCTTCTCCCGTTCCGTCAGGGGATCCGCTGCATTTTCCACGGAGCTGACACCACTGCGGAAAGAATCCTTCCCCACGTCCGTGTTCCTGTTTCCCTCCGCTCCGGTCTGACCGCCGTCTGCCGCACTCTGCCCTCCGTATTCCGGACTGCCCCCGGTGACCAGAGCTGTGAGGCGCTGCATAACCTTGGCGTCCAGTACCGCACCACCCCCAAGGATCTGGCGGACCGCGCCGAGAATCGCATCCTTTCCGCTGTCCTTCAGAAGATAGCCGTCCGCCCCGCGTCCGATGGCGTCCGTGATGTTCCGGTCATCGTAAAATGTGGTGAGTACCAGGATCTTCACATCGGGATACAGCCTCTTCATTTCCCCGATCAGCTCGATGCCGCCCATTCCCTTCATGTTCAGATCCACAAGGGCGAGGTCAGGGGAGACCGAAGAGAGCTTCTCCAGCGCCTCCACTCCGTCATGCGCCTTTCCCACGATCTCATGGTCATTCAGGGACAGTATGATCTCCAGACTGTCCAGAAGCATTGTTTCATCATCTACCAGGAATATTCTGCTCATCTTTCTCCTCGCACATTTCCTCTATATGCCAATCCGGGCCCGAAGAGAGAAATCCCCGTCTGTACCTGAGGAGCTTCCCCGGGCAAGCCACCGGAATGACAGACCTGACGATATACCATTACGACTTTACAGCTATCCTCCATATTTCACGCATGAACATGCGCGCCGGTGCCCCGCCCGTCATCGGAAACCAGCGGTAACTCCACAACAGAACGGAACCCGCCTTCATTCGAGAACTCCGCGTGTCCGCCGCATCGTTCCGCGTAGGAAATGATTTTTTTCAGTCCAAAGCCCTGGCTGATCCTCCGCTGCTCATTTTCCGTTCCGTAATCACTGTGACCGTTATCCTTTACAGTAAGGGATATGTGGGCGGAGTCTCCGTTCAGCATTACCAGAAAGGTATCCGCCTGTCCGTGCTTTACACCGTTTGTCAGAAATTCCTGCAGCACACCGGTCAGGAATTCCAAATGCTCATGAGGAAGCTTCATTCCCTCCGGGAAAGAATCATAGAGCCTGTCTACGTGCCGTTCCGAGTCCATCACAAATTCATCGATGATGCTGTCCATGCCTGCCATCAGGTCCATAAGCGGAACATCCGCGCTTTCCTGATCCAGGGTTCTTACCGCACGCCGGATGGATTCCAGACTTCCGCGGATCCGGTCATTCGCGTCATTCATGCGTTTCCGGGCTTCCTCCGGTTTCGAATCATACAGCATATCCGCCGCATCCAATGTCATAATGGCTGCGGTTATGCTGTGACCAACGCTGTTATGGATATTTCGACTGATATTCTCCCGTTCCGTCAGCCGCGCATTTTTATCCAGAAGAAAGCTCTCCTGCGCGAGACGGCGGTTCAGTTTTTTCTCACGCATCTCACTGACAGAGGACTGCTGGATCCGTTCCTGTTCCTGCCTGTATTTTTGCTGCATTTCTTCCAGGAATTGCTTCATAAGAAGCAAAACCAGTACTCCCGCCAGCACCGCCAGGGAAAGGAGAAATTCCTTTGCCACAAGCTGTCCGCTCATTTCCGGGCCGCTTTTCATCACAGTCACTGCCAGATAAAGAAGCATCGCGCTGACTGAAGGAACCGCAAAGCGAAACCATCGGGAAGTTCTGCCCGACCACAGGATCGAAAAGGACAGATACCCGAACCAACCTCCGGACAAAACCGCATATACAGGGCACAAAGCCCATTTCAGCCAGGTGATCCGCACGCCCATGGATTCTGCCGTGATCACAATAAGAAGCAGTCCCGCCACCGGAACCAGCCATATACCGGCCCCCGTAAACAGCACCGCAAGCAACGTCAGAAGGATGATAACGAAATTGTCGATCAACGCAAAAACCACGGGATACTCCTCAAATAAGATCATTCTTTGATTTCTGACAGTATAACAGAGGCATATGGACAAAGCAAGGCCGGTGAGAAAAAGAGCCGCATTCGTGCTGTGATATGCTACCCCCAAGTAGGACACTGAAATATAAAACCTACTTGGGGGTATTTTTATGTCCAGAAAAAGCAAGATTGACTCAGCAGAAAAAGTAAAGATAGTTGAACGCTTACTGGCAGATAAGATCAGTGTTTCGGAG
>JAFXZW010000019.1 GCA_017541035.1 Eubacterium sp.
CCGGTTTATTCCACGTTCCCTTGACTCCGTTCCCGCTCCTTTTTTTTAGTTCTCAAAAACGCTTATTTTGCAAAAGTTAACGCAATGCATTTTTCTGTTTATTGGATCTTTTGTTGCGTTAAATTTTTCATTTTAGGTTCTGATTCCGTTTCTGATTCTACTCTACCACAAAATGCTGTCCCATTTTCTACCCAACACGAGCCCAGTATTTTAGCCACTTCTCAGAGAGGATTTCCCGGATGCCGCATAAATACTGGGCTCATTCATAGCCTTTTTTATGTATTTTTTTTAAAAAATCGTTTAATGCCCTTTCCAGCGATTCTATTCTAACTGATTCGAATTCCTTTTAGTTGAGATACTGTTTTGTAATACAGTAGTATAAGCATCCTTCGTTAACGGATCTTTTCGAGTATAGTCGAAAAGGACATACCACTCTTTCGATGGTTCACATGCTTTCCTATGATCCGGGTATTCCGGATCCCATACCGGTCGTGAAAATGGTTCCAGGTGTGTGATCCCGGAAAGCCTTCGGCCATCGTATTGGGAAAGATGCGGCAGATACCGCCTTGTCTTTTCTTCCTCCCGATAGAAAGCATGTCGAAAATTCTTATATGTTTCACTTGTGAGTGATCTGCAGAATACTGGGCGGCTTTTCATATTTTCCCGAAGATAGAGATCATAGGTGAGCAGTTCCGTATACAGTTCATTCTTATTAGAATCCATCTCCGAAGCAAAGTCCAGCAGCACCTTGTATCTGTATGCTCTGGAAGGGCTGTTGATAAAAAGTCCGTGTTTCTCATAATACTCCGCCAGAGCTTCATACATTCGGAAAGGAGAAGAGAATGCATTTTTCATATACCGAAGGGTATTTACGAACTGATTGCTGTTGTAGTAGAGTTCCACCATTTCTTCGATTTTCTTCAGCCGGATCAAATCCGCATAAGAAAGCCACCTGGTACTCAGCACTTCATAAGGGGGCTGTTTCGTATAGGCGATTTCATACTTCTGCGTCTCCTCTGCGATGGGAGAACCGCTTAACACCTTAAGAAAGCCAAGCTGAAGCTGATCCGGTTCCATAGCGTACACCTGGTCAAAGGACTTTCCGAAACTCATATAATCCTCATACGGAAGTCCGGCGATCAGATCCAGATGCTGGTGAATGTTACGGGTCTTCCTGATCTCAGAAACCACATGGAACAGCCTGTCCTTATCCATCCTCCGGTTGATTGCCCGGAGAGTATCTTCATTAAAGGACTGAATACCGATCTCTAGCTGTATCTGCCCTGGTCTCATCTTCTGAAGGAGTTCAATCTCGTCATCCCTCAGGATATCCGCGGCAATCTCAAAATGGAAATTTGTAATCCCATTATCCTTCTCATGCAGATACTGCCAGATCTCCATAGCGTGTTCATGCCCGCAGTTAAAGGTTCGGTCTATGAATTTCACCTGGCTGACCCCAGCCTCAAGGAAGAAGTCCAGTTCTTTTTTCACCAGTGAAATATTCCTGAATCTTACCGTCTTGTCAATAGCGGAAAGACAGTAGCTGCACCGGTACGGGCATCCTCTGCTGCTTTCATAATATATGATCCGGTTGGCAAAAGTATCTGTATTACGATACAAGAAAGGAAGGCGGTTCAGATCCGTGACCTCCCGGGGGCTCGTATATCCCGCCTTAAGATAAAGTCCCGCAACGCGGGAAAAATCCGGTGCATCCTCTCTTCGGTACTGCTCAAGTATCTCAGAGAAGGTTACCTCTCCTTCTCCCACCATGATTCCTTTTAGTTCCGGATATCCTGCAAGCACCTCCGGAGCGTTGTAGCTTACTTCGGGCCCTCCCAGCCAGATATCCGTGTCCGGCAAAACCTTTGGAAGATCAGACAGAAGCTCCCTTATAATATTCATGTTCCAGATATAGCAGGAGAATCCCACAGCATCAGGTTTTCTCCCATAAATATCCGCCAGGATATCATCCTTTTTCTGGTTGATAGTGTATTCCGCGATTTCCATCATATCCGCGTATTTCCCTGCGGAGAAGGCATAAAGCGAATATACCGCAGGATTGGAATGTATATATTTTGCATTCACCGCAACAAGAAGAAATTTCATGGGATCCTCCAACTGATTGATCATCACCTTCTGCCGATACAGTTTTCTATCATCACCATGGTTGCACCAGTTTTCACGGTCCCATCGATCGTAGGTGCTCGATCAGTTCTTTTGATGCATTTTCCTGCGTTTTTTCCGTGGGATGCCAGTCGGCGGCGTATCCTGTTGATCCGTCCTGCGGTTTAAAATGCAATGTGGATATATTGGTATCGCCGGTTTCTTCAGAATACTGTCTTACAGCTTCTTCCACACAGGGGTATAGACCGTCCCCCATAATGCCGAGAGAGGCTGTTATATGCGCTCTCTGGTTATCCTTTCGGATCATTTTCAGGAATTCCACGTAAGTCCGGATATATTCCGCACGGCGGCTTTCGTCGGAACCGGTATAGGATTCGTCATTGGTTCCGAGGTTGATCACGATATGATCCGGTACAAATTCGGAGAAATCCCATTTTTTCGTGAGGTCGACCACTGCATCAGCACTGCCGTAGTTTTTACCGAGAAGCTCGTAAACATCCGGAACCAGCTGGGTACTATTACGGTTTCCGTCCCCGGAATATCCGGAAATGATACCGTGCCCACTATAGGCGACGATGCTGTAATCTGCATCCAACGCCTCGGCAGCTTTATAGGCATAGGTTTTGGTGGCATCCTCGGTTGCCGTAGAAAAATGGTGTTCTTTTACTTCATCATCCACCCCATACCCACATGTAATGGAATCCCCAATGAATTCTATCTTCATCTTCTTTTCCGCTAACGGTTCGATCGCTCCAACAGAAGTAACATGAATGGACTTGATCCCGAATACTGAGTTTGCCGCCTCAGACAGTTTTATGATGGATATTTCCACATCTTCTTCCCGATCTGAGGAGAATACCTCCAGTGTTTCCTCCATTTTTCCGACAATATGATCGATCTTTCTCTCACCGTTTACATATACAGCAAATCTTGCATGTGAGGATATACTGCCGTTGATGGATGCATCGCTCCGGACCACTAAAGAGGCTTTCGTTCCCCTGAACGTAAACTCTGCTTTGCTGGCCGAATGTATCATCCATCGGATGCCATTATTCTCCGCAGTTCTCCCCGTCAGCTTCACATATTCCGGAGACGCAGGAAAGGTTCGGTCGACAAGTTCTCCGGTTTCACCTAATGTAGATGGCTCTTGCGTGGTCTCCGTGCCTTCTGAGGCCGGTGAGCTTAGCGGCAACTGATTTCCGCAGCCGGTAAAGATAAATGCCAATGAAAGAATAAGTGCTAAGCGGCGGAAGGATTTGAATCCTCGTTTCCTGAAGAACAGCCCTTCTTTTCGAGGATCTATGCCTCCCCAAATTCTGAAAAAATGTTTGTTCATATAAAACCTCTCCTAACGCCTGGCCATTATGTATTATTTGTAACTATTCAGCACCCCTGCTCCGGATGCTCCGCATCCGGAGCGTAGGATGGCCAGAGAGGCTTCGCCTCTTGGCCATCCCGTGAAAATCATAAAAATCAGTCTGGAAAGCAAGCTTTCCATCCATGATTTTTATGATTTTCACGGGGTGCTGAATAGTTACAATTATTTTTCCCTTATCTCATCAATTCTTAACTTAATTGTTTCTGCTCGGCTGTGATCCTTGCCGCCGCCAGACCGATGAAAAGACAGGCCAGTCCGAAAACCAGCTGCAGGACAAAGCATTCCCAGATATCCGCGAATCCTCCGCCGGAGAAGATCCGGTCTACAGCCGTGGAATACCAGTAATTCGGCAGGAACCGGCTCACCTTCTTTACCCCGTCTCCAAGGATACTCAACGGAACAAAGGTTCCTCCCAGGAAACAGAAGCCAAGTCCGACGATGTTGGAGAATACACCGGCCGGTGCTTTCGCAAATACCGGCACATTGGCAAACATGGAGATCATCATACAGACAACCGTTGTAAAGACAAGTGTATTCAGTACACTCAGCCACCATGCATTTGAGAAGATCCCCATCGCGGCCGAAGCGCTTTCATTACCTTCAATCCCACCCGGATTTCCCGGTGTATTGACAGCGGAAATGTCGGAGGATCCCATTAAGCTTGCTATCACCACCAGCACTGCCATAACGGCCACTGCGAAGGTTGCCGCTGCCAAAAGAATCCATTTCATGCGTCTGCCCGGGGTCATAGAGGATACCTGGATACGGTTTTTCTTCTCGCCCTGATTGAAGCCTGCGATCACCGGGAAGATCCCTGCGATCAGGATTGACAGGATACCGAAGGGGATATAGGTAAATGCACCCTTCAGACCGCCATTTCCTTCTGCCCCACCCGGGCGGATCGATACATAATTGGCTATATCCAGTGCTTTTTCAGACTTTTCCGCCGCAACACTCACGCTGTCCCCCTGCAGGATGTAACCCCTGAGAGATTCCAGATAATTCTCTGCCTGCAGTGTGATGGACATACCAACGGGCATGGAATCATCATAGGTATTAACGACCTTATTCTCCCCCGTCCTGAGAAATGTCTCGCCGAAGCCGGCGGGAATCCGTATCCAGGAAACGATCTGCTCATAATACATATTATCCGTGATCACTTCGTCTGACATTTTTTCTTTCGATACCTTATGGATCTTCGAAAGATAATTCACCAGAGCCTTTGAAACCTCGGATCCGTCCTCGTCACTCACATAAATATCATAGCTGTCCAGAACCGCCTTCTGATCCTGTTTCTTTTTATAGATCCCGCTAAGCAGAACGATGATACCCACTGTTATGCCGACATAGATAAGGATGCTCACCCAGTTACTCCTCAGGATCTTGAAAAAAGCCTTATAAAGACTCATACTGATTCCTCCTTCCCAGCAGCGCACCGATCACAAGAAGAGCTGCCGAAAGACAGATCATGGTGATGATCGAACGGAAATACCGGTCACCCGTTCCAAACATATTCAGCGAATAAAAAGCATCCGTGATCACCGACATGGGATTGATCCGATTGATGATAGGCGCTTTTGCTTCAATAACGGCCTTCATCATAACCGCATAGAGTCCGGAGATCGCACCACCGCCAAGAGTGATCAGCGTAAGGATCGTATTCTTTTTGTTATAGGAGAAATGTCCGATGTGCGAAACCAGATAACCGAGAGCAATACCCAGAAGATTCCCCAGTACTACCGTCAGCAGGATCCCTCCCAG
>JAFXZW010000001.1 GCA_017541035.1 Eubacterium sp.
AACCCTTCTGCACCGCGCGGAAACCAGCCACGGCTTTGTGGACAGAACCTTCCGGCCCATGAATCTGAAAAAACAGTTTCCGGACATTTTCCGCCTTTTCCAGGAACTGGTAGAGGAGGAAACGGTTCTTTGAAACCTGTTTACGGGCAGGATTTCAGGTTGAAGAAATGCCTGTGAAATGATATAATAACTCTGTATGCAATGACAATAATTATCATTGTTTCGGGGGTATGTATGAAGGAAAAGAACAGACTGAATATCGGTTTTTTTACCTGTCATCTTGATAATGCTTATGCGTTTGAGATCTGTAAGGGAGTGGAATTTGCGGCACGGGAAGCAGATGTGAATCTGGTGATCTTCCCGGGCATGTTTTTGAATGCTTCCTACAATGATCCGATCAATGCAAAGTACGACTATCAGTATAATTCCATTTTTTACTATGCTTCCAAAAAATCCCTGGATGCTCTGATCATCTCCATCGGATCTATCGGAAGCTTTCTTTCTGTGGAGGATATGCATGCCTTTCTGGATCATTTTGATCTGCCCGTGCTGACGGTGGAGATCGAAGTGGACGGATATCCCTCGCTGTACACGGACGGGAAGCCGGGAATGCGGCAGGTTGTGGAGCATATTATTAAGGATCACGGAAAGAGAAAGATCGGTTTCGTCAGCGGACGAAAGGAAAATGATGACGCCAATGAGAGGCTGAAGGTTTACAGGGATGTACTGGAGGAAAACGGTATTCCCTACGATGAAAATCTTGTCGCTTACGGAGATTTCTCTGAGTATACAGAGGATTTGGTGGATGATCTTCTGAACAGGAATCCGGACATGGAAGCCATTCTTTTTGCCAATGATACCATGGCGATCGGTGGATATAAGGCGATCCGGAAGCATGGCCTCGTCATCGGAAAGGATATCCTGGTAACAGGTTTTGATAACGCACCCTTTGCAGTGGCACAGTCTCCGACCTTGACGACGGTGGATAATAAGATCATGGATATCGGCTATAATGCGGTCTATCAGGCTGTGGAACTGATCAGAACAGGAAAGACCAGTACTTCCCGGCTGCCATCCAGCATTATCTGCCGGAATTCCTGCGGCTGTGATCCCGCTTCCGATCCAAAGGTAATTGACCGGATCAATCAGATTCTCCCGGAGATGGAACCGCAGGATCTTCTGAATGAATTTAAGAGACTGTTCCTCGGTCATTATGAGAACAGCTTTTACTCCGGACGGCTCTTTAAGCTGCTGGATCCGTTCTTTCTGCATCTGATCCGGCCCATTTTCCTGAACACAACGATCTCACGTGATCAGCTGCTGCAGGAATTTCACAATATCTTCGATGATGAAGTGATTGGATTCTACTTCACACATATGAAGCTGACGAATGTCATCCGCATGCTTTCGGAATTTCTTACACATCTGAACTTCTCAGCCATAAAGCGTGTGAAGGTAAATGAAATGTTCAATGTGGTTCAGGCCGAGCTGTCTCTCTGTATCGCCCGTGAGAATTTTGAGGAAGTTAAAAGACAGAAGGAAAGCGTCTGGAGTTCGATCTACATTACGAGGGATACGCTGGTCTCCAGCGGAAATGAGAAAAAAGCCTTTTCTCTGATCATGCAGAGATTATATGAGAACAGCGGATTCCGCAGCTCCTACATTTATCTGTATGACAAGCCGGCGCAGCAGTTGGCGGACGGTACCTGGATGATACCGGATTACCTGCTGTTCCAGGCAGCGAATCTTGACGGAAGGATCACGGTGTTCGAAGGAGATGACAGGATCCTGCCTTCGTCCATGATCTTCCACAATAATTACACACCCAATAATCGCAGGCACACGCTGATCATTACTCCGATCTTCACAAATGAAGTGATGCACGGACATTTCGTCGGAGAGACGGACATGGGGAATTTCAGCCATGTTTACGGAACCAGCCTGCAGCTGGGAACTTCTATGAAGTTCATGGATCTGATGCGGCAGCAGATCGCCATTCAGAACCGGCTGGAGTCCAGTATGGACGAGATCCGGGAAAAGAACGACCTTCTGAATCATCTGTCCGTGACGGATGCTCTGACAGGGCTCTTCAACCGCAGAGGCTTTTACGAGGAGGCGGAACAGCTCATCCGGATGTCATCTTACCGGGGAGATCCCGGCGTTATCGGATATGTGGATATGAATAACCTGAAGCAGGTTAATGATGTTTTCGGCCATGAGGAAGGCGATTATGCGCTGAGAGCAATAGGCAGGGCGCTGACGAAGGCCCTTCCGGAAAATGCCGTGCTCGCGCGGATCGGAGGAGATGAATTTGCAGTCTGCCTGACCGGTTTTGACGAGAAGCAGACCGAAGAACTGAAGGACAGGATGAAATCGATGGAAGCCAAGCTGAATCGGGAATCGAAGAAGCCGTATTTCATCGAGTGCAGTATCGGACTCTCACCTTTTGTCTGCTCGGATTCCATCAATGTTGAGGAGCAGATGATCCGTGCGGATAAGATGCTTTACGAGAACAAGAAGACCAAGAGAAAGAATGTGATCAAAGCCGAGAACAGGGAATGATCCCACGAATGGAGGAAAAGTATGGATTACAAGAATTCCGGAGTAGACATTGAAGCGGGCTATCGATCCGTGGAGCTTATGAAGGAGCATATCAGGAAGACGAACCGGCCTGAGGTACTGGGCGGGATCGGCGGTTTCGCGGGGGCTTTTTCCCTCTCCGCCATTAAGGGAATGGAAGATCCGGTCCTGCTTTCGGGCACGGATGGCTGCGGAACAAAGGTGAAGCTGGCGTTTATTCTGAATAAACATGATACCATCGGTATTGACTGTGTGGCCATGTGCGTAAATGATATCGCCTGCTCCGGGGGAGAACCTCTCTTTTTCCTGGATTATATCGCCTGCGGAAAGAATTATCCCGAGAAGATCGCTGCCATCGTCAGCGGTGTGGCGGAAGGATGCCGTCAGGCAGGAGCTGCCCTAATCGGCGGTGAGACTGCAGAGCATCCCGGACTGATGCCGGAGGAGGAGTATGATCTGGCCGGCTTTGCCGTGGGTGTGGCAGAGAGAAAGGAAATGATCACCGGTGCGGATATCGTTCCGGGAGATGTGCTGGTCGGTATCGCATCCAGCGGTGTACATTCCAACGGTTTTTCACTGGTACGTAAGATCTTTGATATGTCAGAGAAGTCCCTGACCCGGTATTATCCCGATCTGGGACAGACCCTGGGTGAAAATCTGCTGACGCCTACCAGAATCTATGTCAATGCGCTGCGCAGCCTGAAGGATGCGGGAATCGTCGTAAAGGGTACCAGCCACATTACCGGCGGCGGTTTCTATGAGAATATCCCCCGGATGCTCCCGGAGGGGATCACGGCAAAGATTCGGAAGGACAGCTATCCGGTTCCTCCGATCTTCACCCTGATGGCCAAAGAAGGCAAGGTTGAAGAAAGGGTAATGTATAATACTTATAATATGGGACTTGGTATGGTTCTTGCCGTGAAGCCCGAGGATGCGGATGCGGCGGTAGCGGCACTGAAGCAGGAGGGCGATGAGGCATTTATCGTAGGTGAAACGGCAGCCGGTAAGAAGGAAGTTATTCTTCTTTAAGCTGTCATGGAAAGTCTTTTTTGATCAGGATACGGATAACGCTGCGCGGTCCCCTTCCCTTTGATGAAGGGGATCGTGTAAGGCGTTTCGGAGGAGGAGAATATGCTGCGAGTTCTGGTGCTGGTTTCCGGCGGAGGTACGAATCTGCAGGCAATCATTGACGGAGTGCAGAATGGCACCATTCGAAATACGGAGCTGGTTGGCGTGATCAGCAATAACCCCGGTGTTTATGCTTTGGAACGGGCCGGCCTGGCCGGAATCCCGTCAGAGGTTGTGAGTCCCAAGGATTATCCGGACCGCGAAGCATTTAACCGGGCTTTTTTGGCAAAAGTGGACGGATACAAGCCGGATCTGATTGTATTGGCCGGCTTCCTGGTGGTGATTCCGCCGGAGATGATCGATCGCTATGAGGGACAGATCATCAACATTCACCCATCCCTTATCCCTTCCTTCTGCGGCACAGGATATTACGGGCTGAAGGTGCATGAGGCGGCTCTGAAAAGAGGCGTTAAGATATCGGGAGCTACGGTACATTATGTGGATAAAGGGACGGACACGGGGCCCATCATTTTACAGAAGGCGGTAGAGGTTATGCCGGATGATACTCCGGAGAAGCTGCAGCGCAGGATCATGGAAGAGGCGGAATGGAAGCTCCTGCCGCAGGCGATCGATATGATCGCACAGAAGCAGTAAACCGGTGTCATTCTGAGACCTTAAGATCCTTCGCTTTGCCGGCAGGCGTGGGAAAAGTATATTTGCATAAAAGATTAATACCGGATGGAAAAGGAGAAAGAAATGAAAGTACTGATCGTTGGCGGAGGCGGAAGAGAACATGCCATTACCTGGGCAGTGGCAAAAAGCCCCAGAGTGGATAAGATCTATGCGGCACCGGGAAATGCCGGGATCGCGGAGCTGGCGGAGTGTGTGAACATTTCCGTGATGGATGCGGATGCACTGGTAGCCTTTGCAAAAGAGAAGGCTGTTGATTTTGTTGTTGTGGGACCGGATGATCCCCTGGCTGCAGGCGTGGCGGATGCTTTTCTGGATGCCGGATTTCCCACCTTCGGTCCCCGGAAGAATGCAGCCATCATTGAGGCGTCCAAGGCTTTTTCCAAGGATCTGATGAAAAAGTACGATATTCCTTCAGCGGCATATGAGGTTTTTGATAATCCGGAGGATGCCCTGAAATATCTGGAAACGGCGAAGATCCCCATCGTTCTGAAGGCGGACGGTCTTGCTCTGGGAAAAGGGGTTCTGATCTGCATGACGAGGGAAGAAGCCATGGCCGGCGTACAGCAGCTGATGGTGGATAAGCAGTTCGGCAGTGCCGGTGATAAGATCGTGATCGAGGAATATATGACCGGCCGGGAGGTGTCCGTTCTTTGCTTCTCTGACGGAAAGACCATTCTTCCCATGACCTCGGCCCAGGATCACAAAAGAGCAGGAGACGGTGATACGGGACTGAACACCGGAGGCATGGGAACATTTTCACCCAGCCCCTTTTATACCGAGGAGGTGGACCGGTTCTGCAGGGAGCATGTCTATCAGAAGACCATTGACGCCATGCGTGCCGAGGGCCGTGAGTTCAAAGGCGTTCTTTTCTGCGGACTGATGCTGACGGCGGATGGCCCGAAGGTGCTGGAATTCAATGCCCGCTTCGGTGATCCGGAGGCACAGGTGGTCATTCCGCGTATGAAAAACGATATGCTGACTGTAATGGAGGCCTGCGTTAACGGCACTCTGGATCAGATCGATCTTCAGTTTGAGGACAATGCGGCAGTCTGCGTGATGCTGGCTTCCGATGGCTATCCCGTGAAGTATGAAAAGGGATATCCGATCTCCGGTCTGGATAAATTCAAGGGGAAAGAGGATTATCTGGCCTTCCATTCCGGCAGCACGCTGAAGGACGGACAGGTCGTTACAAACGGTGGACGTGTGCTGGGCGTGGTAGCGCTCGGAAATACACTTCCGGAAGCAAGGACAAATGCTTACCGGGCAACCGAATGGGTGGAATTTGCAAATAAGTACATGCGTCACGATATCGGAAAAGCAATCGATGAGGCATAGTTCAGATTACAGAGGATGATACATGAAGGAACAGTATTCGGCAGCGGCGCAGATGGCCCTGCAGGAGGCCAGAAAACTGTCCGGGCAGATGAAAAGCGGTTTTATCGGCAGCCAGCATTTGCTGTTCGGCCTTCTGGCCGTTCATAAGGGCGTAGCGGAGAAGATTCTGGTGAAAAACGGCGTAAACGCCGAAAAGTTCAAAAGTATGCTGGAGTCGGCAGATACCCTGCTCCATGAACAGGAGGGTGCTTCCGATGATGAGGGCTTTACCGCAAAAACCCGGGAAATCCTTGCGGATGCAGGGGAAGAAGCCCGCCGGTACGGGGTGAAGGAAATCGGGACAGAACACATTTTACTGTCACTGATCACCCACCGGGAGACGGCAGCCAGTCAGATGCTGGATGTTATGAAGATCAACAGAAAGAAGCTGTACACGGAAATCCTGATGGCGGACGGAATCCGTGAGAAGGACGCGGAGCGGACGTATCAGGCCTTCCTTTCCGGAAAGCTGAAGAAAAGGTCCGCAACGCCGACGCTGGATCAGTTTGGCCGCGATCTCACCATGGAAGCGGAAGCGGGACGACTGGATCCCCTGATCGGGAGAAGGGAGGAGCTGCAGAGAGTTCTGCAGATTCTGTCCCGGAGGATGAAGAACAACGCATGCCTTGTAGGCGAGGCCGGCGTGGGGAAGACTGCCATAGTGGAAGGAATCGCCCGTCTTCTGGCCTCCGGTTCGGTTCCGGAGGAAATGAAGGGGAAGCGTATCGTCAGTCTCGATCTTACCGGTATGGTGGCCGGTTCCAAGTACCGCGGTGAATTCGAAGAGAGGATCAAAAAGACCATTCAGGAAGTGACGAATGCCGGAAATGTGATTCTGTTCATCGATGAGCTGCATACCATTATCGGTGCAGGCGGTGCAGAGGGAGCCATGGATGCATCCAACATACTGAAGCCGGCGCTTTCCCGCGGGCAGATCCAGGTGATCGGTGCCACCACACGGAATGAATATCGGAAATACATCGAGAAGGATGCGGCACTGGAACGGCGTTTCCAACCGGTTTATGTGGAGGAACCTACGGAAGAGGAGACATATGAGATCCTGAAGGGCGTGACTCCCGGATACGAGGCACACCACAGGGTAAGCTTTAGCGATGAAGCTCTGAAAGCCGCTGTGAAGCTGTCCGTGCGTTATATCAATGACCGTTATCTGCCGGATAAGGCCATCGATCTTCTGGATGAGGCGGCGGCACGGAAAAAGCTTGCCGGGGCAGCCGGAAGCATTATTTTCGATGATACGGAGCGGGAAATCCGTGAACTCTCGGATGAACTGGAAAAGGCTCTGATGGAGGATGATTTTGTAACGGCAAAGAACCTTAGGGCGTCAATCTCCGAAAAGGAAGCGGCACTCAGGAAGAAGGAACAAAAGCCGGTATCCTCCGGTCATACGCCGGTGATCATGGAGTCGGATATTGCGGATGTGGTATCACTGTGGACGCGGATTCCCGTGGCCCGGCTGACTCAGTCCGAGCAGCAGAGACTGCTGAAGCTGGAAAAGACTCTGCACGAAAGAGTTGTAGGGCAGGAGGAGGCAGTAAATGCGGTTTCCCGTTCCATCAGGCGGGGGCGAGCCGGTCTGAAGGATCCCAGGCGTCCCATTGGTTCCTTCCTTTTCCTCGGACCTACGGGCGTCGGAAAGACGGAGCTCAGCAAGGCTCTGGCGGAAGCACTTTTCGGTGATGAAAATGCGGTGATCCGTGTGGATATGTCCGAGTATATGGAGAAGCACAGCGTTTCCAAGCTGATCGGTTCTCCTCCGGGCTATGTTGGCTATGAGGAAGGCGGTCAGCTGTCGGAGCAGGTTCGGAAGAAACCGTATTCGGTGCTCCTCTTCGATGAGATCGAGAAGGCCCATCCGGATGTGTTCAACATTTTACTTCAGGTACTGGATGACGGACGGATAACGGATTCCCAGGGACGCACGGTCAACTTCAAGAACACCATTATCATCATGACGTCCAATGCCGGTGCGGAACGCATTGTGGCGCCGAAGAATCTGGGATTTGTTACGGCGGAGGATACGGCGGAGCATGACCATAAGCTGATGAAGGAACGGGTGATGGAGGAGGTGGAACGACTGTTCCGGCCGGAATTCCTGAACCGTGTGGATGAGACCATCGTCTTCCACATGCTGTCTGAAAAGGATGTGAAGGAGATTGCCTCTCTGATGCTGAAGGATCTTGCGAAGCGGGCGAAGGAAGGACAGGATCTGAATCTTACCTACGGAGCTTCCTTGAAAAAACTGATCTATGATAAGGGCTACGATAAAAAATACGGAGCCCGTCCCCTCAGACGTGCCGTGCAGACATGGGTGGAGGATCCGCTGTCCGGTGAGCTTCTGCAGGGTAAGATCAGGAGAGGAGATACGGTTTCCATCGGCGTAAAGGATGACAAAGCCACATTTACCGTAAAGCCTGTTAAGGAGCAAGCGGAAAAAGGAAAAAAGATTTCCCGTAAAACCGGTAGAAAAAAAGCCGGGGATGTAATATAATGGAATAAGGGTCACGGGTGATGACCAAAGTGCAATGAAGGAGGTTGCTTAGGATGGCAGTAATTGATGAACTGATCCGGGAAGAGGAGAGCGGAAGCCTTTCTTTCGGAAACTATTCTCTGACGACAAAGACGAAGAAAGATGGCTTTACTTATATGGGGGACAGCTACAAGGTTAAGACATTTAATGAGATTACCAAGCTGGAGAAGAACGGATCCTTTGTCTATGAATCCGTACCGGGAACGACGGTACATGAATTCTTTGCGACAGCGGATAAGATCACCTTCTCCGTAGAGGGAGATCAGGATGCTCAGCTGACACTGGAGCTGGAGCCGGAGCAGGATTACAAGGTATACGTGGATGAAGTCTATGTCGGCAAGATGAAGACGAATCTGGGAGGAAAGCTGATCCTTTCCGCACCTTTGGAAGAAAATGATCAGACAGCCGTTGTGATCGAAAAGGTAGTTGAGTGATCGAAGGCCGGTAAAAGGGCTTCATGCTTTATGAAAAAAGCATGATAATCGAGCAGGAGGGCGAAAAAACCTTCCTGCTCGATCACTTTTCCAGGAAAGAGGGATACGGAAGCGGTATGAAGGAGAAAAAGGTTTTTTTCTGTAAGGAATGCGGGTATGAATCCGCAAAATGGCTGGGCCAGTGCCCGGGCTGCCGGCAGTGGAACACCTTTGCGGAAGAGAAGATCACCGTGAAGAAAAGGAATACCCTTACGTCTTCCGGTGAGAAGCCGGAGGCGGTAAGCATTACCGAAGTGACTTCGGCACAGGAAAGCCGCATGTTTACGAATATCGGAGAGCTGGACCGCGTACTGGGAGGTGGTATCGTCCGGGGCTCACTGGTGCTGGTGGGGGGAGATCCCGGCATCGGCAAATCCACCCTCCTTCTGGAGATGTGCAAAGCCCTGGTGGCGGATGATGAAAAGGTTCTCTATGTATCCGGCGAGGAATCCCTGTCCCAGATCAAAATGAGGGGAGTCCGTCTGGGAGCATATGATGAGAAGATCCTGCTCCTTTCCGACGGAGATCTCACAAATGCGGAGAACGCCATCGAAAAGACCGGTGCGGATGTGGCGGTTATCGACTCCATTCAGACCATGTTTGTTTCCGATCTGGATAATGTGCCCGGAAGCGTCACCCAGGTGCGGGAGGTGACGAGCCGTCTGATGCAGATTGCCAAAAGACTGAATGTGGCTATTTTCATCGTGGGACATGTGACAAAGGAAGGGACTGTGGCAGGACCCCGGACGCTGGAACATATGGTGGACTGCGTGCTTTATTTTGAAGGAGACGACAATTCCGGATTCCGGATGCTGAGAGCAGTAAAGAACCGCTTCGGCTCCACGAATGAGATCGGAGTCTTCAACATGACGGAAACAGGACTGGAGGAGGTCTCCAATCCATCGCAGATGTTCCTGACAGGTCGCCCTGTGGAGGCACCGGGCTCCGTGGTCATCAGTTCCATGGAGGGAACCAGGGCCGTTCTTCTGGAGCTTCAGGCACTTGTCAGTGATACGAATTTTAATATGCCCCGAAGAACCTCCGTCGGTGTGGATTACAACCGGGTGAACCTCCTTATGGCGGTTCTGGAAAAACGCGGCGGCATCAATCTCTCCGGCTGCGACTGCTATGTCAGCATCGCGGGAGGTCTTAAGGTAAGTGATCCCGCTTCGGATCTCGGGATCATCTGTGCCATCGCTTCCAGCTTCCGGAACCGTCCGGTAGGTGATGATACCGTGATCATCGGGGAGGTGGGACTGGCCGGTGAGGTTCGCGGCGTACAGAATATTCTCCAGCGGGTGAAGGAAGCAGATAAACTGGGATACCGGAGAGTGATCCTTCCGCAGGCCGGGAAGCTGGGAAAGATCCCGGATCTTTCGGCAGAGCTGGTCTATGTGTCGACGATCGGGGAAGCGCTGGAGAGGATATAGAAGGTTATCGGGTACGGAGGAAAAAAGGATCATGAGTGAAACAGATAATCATCCTGTGTTGACGGAGCAGGATATCAATACGCTGAAACAGGACGCAGAAAGGGTGATCACGGAGATCATCGAAAAGGCAAAGCTTACGAAAGGAATGCTATTTGTGATCGGCTGTTCTTCCAGTGAGATGATCGGCTGCCATATGGGAACAGCTTCGAGTCGCACAGCTGCAGAAGCCGTCTATGAAGTGATCGAAAAGAAGCTGTCCGCCCGTGGGGTCTTTTTGGCTGTTCAATGCTGTGAGCATTTGAACAGAGCTTTGGTGGTGAGCCGGGAAGTGGCGGATAAATATGAATTTGAGCAGGTCAATGTTATACCACAGCCCCATGCAGGCGGTGCTTTTGCGGTGACACATTTTCAACACCTGCAGGATCCCGTCGTGGTTGAGAATATCCGTGCACGGGCGGATGCCGGAATGGATATAGGAGGAGTGCTGATCGGGATGCACATCCGTCCGGTTGTGGTTCCGCTCAGGCTGGAGGCAAAAAAAATCGGAAAGGCAGTGATCATAGCGGCACGTCACCGGTTAAAATATGTCGGAGGAGAAAGGGCAGTTTATAACCCGGAACTGGAATAAAGAACGATGATACTTGCATGTCAGAATATCTCCAAATCCTTTGGGGATGCGGAGGTTTTAAAATGTATTCAATTTCATATCGAGGAGCATGATAAGCTGGCCATTGTCGGCGTGAACGGCGCGGGGAAAACGACGCTGCTCCGCATCATCCTCGGGGAAGAGGAGCCGGACAGCGGAAATGTGGTGCGGGCGCGGGATATCCGGATAGGGTATCTGTCGCAGCATCAGGACATTTCCTTCGACAATACTGTCTATCAGGAAATGGAGCAGGCAAAAAAGTATCTGATCGACATGGAAAGCCGCCTTCGGGAACTGGAGGCGGATATGAAGCATGCGGAGGGGGACGAGCTGGAGAAGATCCTGGAGACCTACAACCGTCTCTCAACGCGTTACGATCATGAGAACGGCTATGCCTACGAGAGTGAGATCACGGGCGTCCTGAAGGGTCTCGGCTTCGCGGAGAGTGATTATGACCGGGATATCAATTCCCTGTCGGGAGGACAGAAAATGCGGATCGCTCTGGGACGGTTGCTTTTATCCCGGCCGGATGTGATCCTGCTGGATGAGCCCACCAATCATCTGGATATGAACAGCATTTCCTGGCTGGAGGGCTTTCTGGCCGGGTATTCGGGGGCGGTGATTGTGGTGAGCCATGACCGCTATTTTATCGACCGCGTATCGAATCAGATCCTGGAGATCGAATTCGGTAAGTCCACGCTTTACCGCGGCAATTATTCCTACTATCGGGAGCAGAGGGAAAAGAAAAGGCAGGATGAGCTGAAGGCTTACCTTAATCAACAGGCGGAGATCCGCCACGAGGAGGATGTGATCCGGAAGCTGAAATCCTTTAACCGCGAAAAATCCATCAAGCGTGCGGAAAGCCGGGAAAAGCTTCTGGATAAGGTGGAAAGGATAGAGAAACCCGAGGAACTGCGGGCGGATATGCGTCTTACCCTGGCGCCTGTGACGGAATCCGGTGAGGATGTACTGCTGGGGGAGCACCTGAAAAAGGCTTACGGAGATAACCTTCTTTTTCAGGAACTGGGCCTGGATATCAAGCGCGGTGAACATGTGGCTCTGATCGGCGGGAACGGAACGGGAAAGACCACTCTGCTGAAGATCCTGGCGAGGAAGCTGGCAAAGGATGCGGGTACGGTCACCCTCGGAGCCAGAGTACGGATGGGGTATTTTGATCAGGAGAATCAGGATCTGGATCCGGAGAAGACGCTTTTTGATGAAATGTCCGATGCCTTTCCGGAGATGACGAATACACGTATCCGTAATGTGCTGGCTGCCTTTCTTTTCACCGGGGACAAGGTATTTCAGAAGATCGGAGATCTATCCGGAGGGGAGCGGGGGAGACTTTCTCTGGCGAAGCTGATGCTTTCGCCGGCCAATCTTCTGCTTTTGGATGAGCCTACCAATCATCTGGATATCCAGTCCAAGGAAATACTGGAGGATGCCATCAGGGATTATACCGGTACCGTGTTGTATGTCAGCCACGACCGGTATTTCATCAACCGGACGGCTACGCGTATACTGGAGCTGCGGCACAAGGTGCTGACGAATTATCCCGGGAACTATGATGATTATGAGGAGAACCGGGAGAAGCTTTTCATGCTGCAGCATGCGGACAATCCCAATGCGGATATGACGCAGTCTACTACCAGAAACGGCTTTTCCATCGTTTCAACTGAAGCGTATGCCAGGGAAACCTCCGGAAGCAGTAAGGAAGAATATCTGCAGCGGAAGGAGAGCTACGCGGCTGAGCGAAAGCGTGCCAGTGACAGAAGAAAGCTGGAGAAGCAGATCGCTGCGGCAGAGCAGGAGCTGGAGGAGATAGAGGGAGAGATCAGCCGGCCTGAGAACGGAACGAATGCAGAGCTTCTGACAAAGCTTACGATCCGCCAGCAGGAGCTGGAGGAACAGCTGCTTAGCTGGTATGAGGAGATAGAGGAATTGTGACGGCCGGCAGGAAGAGCTGCCGGGCCGGAATAAGGGGATAGAGGATTTGTGTCGGCCGGCAGGAGCCTGCGGAACAGCCGCCTGGCCGAGAGAATGACGTGGTTATGACCGGCGGATGGATTCCGGCATGAGCCAGTAGAACAGCCGCCTGGCCGAGAGAATGGCATGGTTATGACTGGCGGATGGATTCCGGCAGGAGCCTGCGGAACAGCCGCCTGGCCAAGAGAGTGGCATGGTTATGACCGGCGGATGGATTCCGGCAGGAGAGGATGGAGGAATTGAGCAGGAGCTACCGAAACAGAATACTGGGGATCCTTGCCATGGCTGCAGCGGCAGGAGTGCTGATCGTCATTGCTCTGGCGGGGCGCGGGAAAAGCAAAGAAGGAATCGTGCGGCACAGCTTTGCCATGGGCAGCGCGGTAACGCTGACTCTATACGGCGATGAGAAGGATTTGGAAGGAATCGCCGAGATTGCTGAGAAGGAGATCAAAACTCTGGATGAGGAGATCCTGTCTCACAGAATCCCGGGTTCGGAGCTTTCCCGGTGGAACAGGGAGGCTGCTGCAGGTGAAAAAGTGAAGATTGGCACCCGTCTGCATCAGGCACTCAGTGAAGGAATCCTGATCTATGAATCCGGCGGTCATGTGCTGGATCTGACCCTTCGTCCGGTACTGGATGTTTGGGGGATCGAGGATAAAACAGCTGCTGATTTCCGGGTCCCTTCGGAGGAAGAGCTTTCCGAGGCGGCTGAGAAGACAGGAATGGAGAACCTTCATATCGAGGATGACGGGCTGGTCAGGGACCGGGAGGATATTACCCTGGATCTGGGGGCCGTCGGAAAGGGATATGCACTGGATGCGGTCTACGATAAGCTGACTTCGGGCGAAGGGATTGAGAAACCGTACTTTGTACCGGGTGACCGGAAGAATCAGGTTATGGGCGGAGTGATCGCTGTAGGGGGCAGTGTAATGGTCTTCGGTGAAAAACCGGACGGTAAGGCTTTTCGTGTAGGAATCAGGGATCCCGAAGGACTACCGGAGAACACGGTGGGGATCATTTCATTTCCCTCGGGAACAAAGAAAATGTGCATTTCCACCTCCGGCGGGTACGAAAAGTATATTGAAAAGGATGGCGTGAAATACCATCATATCATTGATCCGCGAACCAGGAAGCCGTCGGACAGCGGCCTGAGATCCGTGACGGTGGTTTGTGAAAATGGCCTTCTGAGTGACGGCCTTTCCACGGCATGCTTTATTCTGGGGGTGGAGGATGGAAAAAAGCTTCTGAAAAAAATGTCCGCCGAGGGTGTTTTCCTTCTGGAGGACGGAGGCGTGGTAATAACGGATGGACTGAAGGACCGTGTGGTTATGCAGTGACCTCCCATATTCACCGGCTGCGGGTAATATTTCCGGCCATAAATGAGAAAATGTTACCCCGGAAGCCATATTTTGGCCCGGTACAGTTCGTCGACAGGTAATATTTCCGGGCATATTTGAGAAAATGTTACCCCGGAAGCCATATTTTGGCCCGGTACAGTTCGCCAACGGGTAATATTTCCAGCCATATTTGAGAAAATGTTACCCCGAAGCCGCATTTTGGCCCGGTACAGTTCGTCGACAGGTAATATTTCCTGCTATATTTGAGAAAATGTTACCCCGAAAGCCGCATTTTGGCCCGGTACAGTTCGCCAACGGGTAATATTTCCTGCCATATTTGAGAAAATGTTACCCCGAAAGTCGTATTCTGGCCCG
>JAFXZW010000002.1 GCA_017541035.1 Eubacterium sp.
CATAACGGAGACAGAATCTGGCGGGTGTCAGCCTGTAGACATGAGGATAGATCAGCACGGTCTCTCCGAAATGCAGAGCATGGGAATAAAAGCAATGCAGCTCCAGAACCGGAATGATGATTCCCAGATGCTCCAGTCGTGCATAGGAAAGCCCCATCTGTTCCATCATGTCAAGGCGGGTCTCCTCCAGAAATCTGGCATAATTGGAATGATGCACGATCTGCATCTGATCCGTTTCATAATAATTGATCTTACGGCGGTAGGGTTTAATCTTCATGGGACGCCTTCCTCTGCTCTCTTTTGGCGTGGCTTTCCACCTCAATTTTTACTTCCGTCCGATCCGGGTTGTAACCCGGAAGATCCTCCGCGTCCTCAGGATCGAACTGGATCTCCATCTGACCCTCCTGCTTAAGGGACAACTGTCTCTGCTTCTCACGATAAAGCTCCACGGAAAGCAGATCCGCGATCTCCAGAAGCTGGGCGTATCTGTCATCCGGTGTCAGATCGTTCAGCGACCGGATCAGCTCCGACTTATTATCGGAAATGGCCTTCTTCTTCTCCCTCAGTGTGGAGAGCATCTTCCGATATTCCTCTTCGATCCGTCCCTCCGCGTCGGTCAGAAGGTGATCGACCTCCGTCAGCATTTCATCCGTATAGATCAGTGACGCAGCATAGATATCATTCGCTGTCCTGAGAGTCTTTCTTTCATCCGCTTCCATTTCCGAAAGGGAGAAGCTTAAGGGCTCGCCATCCCGCCGTTTGGTAACACGGATGCGGCTGGCGCTGCGTTCCGCTTCGTAGAGGATCTTCTCCGCTTCATGTCTTGCGTCCTCCAGCAGCTTGGCCCTTTTGTCATTCACCTCACGATAAACGCTGAGTTCCTTTCTGACAGTATCCTGCAGATGGTCAAGCAGTTCCAGGGCTTCCTCTCTCACCAGCATGACCTTTCCGGAGGAAAGCGGTGCATTCGGTCCCTCCTCTATCATTTCACGGAGCTTCTCCAGTATGGCTTCCGTGCGATCCTTTTCTTTTCTCATATATACCTCATTCCAAATTGATATCCATCAGACAGCAATAACTCAAACATTTTACTACAAAAACCGTCAAAAGAAAAGCATCGCGCATAAAAAGGCACGATTGAAATGTCATCGTGCCTTTTGATTCATTCTGTTCAGTTAGCCCCTCTTCAGGAAATCGGGGATCTTGATGCCGGGAGCAGCCTGTGTCTTCAACGGAGTGACCTTCTTTTCGATTGCTTCCTCAGCCTGCTTCTCGGACAATACCGCATCCATCTTTTTGGGCTCTGCCGCAACGGAAACCGGAGCTACCGGTGCCTGCGGCGCTTCAGCCTGAGGCTGGTTCACATTGAGGTTCAGCGGGATCGGCTGTGCCTTGGGCTTCTGATTAAAGGTCGGATTCTTTACAACCGGCTCACTGTGGGAAGGGGTCCTGAGGACTGTCTGGGACTTCTTCGTAGGAAGTGTAACACGGCTCTTCGGATCCTCTTCAAGGCCGGTAGCAATGATGGTAATGCTGACATCCTCGCCCGCCATATCATTATCAACGGTACCGAAGATGATATTTGCCTCATCACCTGCCTGCTCTGTAAGATAGGTGATTGCATCATAAGCCTCAACGATGCCGACATTTCCGGAGAAGTTGACGATGATATCGGATGCACCGCTGACCGTCGTCTCCAGAAGCGGAGAATCCATAGCCTGCTTGATCGCATCTACAGCCTTATTATCGCCGGAAGCCATACCGATACCGATATGGGCAACGCCCTTATCGCGCATTACTGTCTGGATATCCGCAAAGTCAAGGTTGATGAGACCCGGCTTATTGATCAGATCGGTTACGCCCTGTACACCCTGCTGCAGCACTTCGTCTGCTTTCTTCAGTGCATCCGGGATGCTGGTTCTCTTGTCACAGATCTGAAGCAGCTTGTCATTCGGAATCACGATCAGTGTATCCACATTCTCCCGCAGCTTTGCAATACCGTTCATGGCATTGTTCATTCTCGGCTTTCCTTCAAAGGAGAAGGGCTTTGTTACAACGCCGACGGTGAGGATCCCCAGATTCCGGGCGATCTCCGCAACAATGGGAGCCGCGCCGGTACCGGTACCGCCACCCATACCACAGGTAACAAATACCATATCCGAATCCTTAATGATATCATTGATCTCTTCTCTGTTCTCCTCTACAGCGCTTGCACCGATCTCAGGCTTAGCGCCGGCGCCAAGACCCTTGGTCAGCTTTTCGCCGATCTGAATCTTCGTAGTTGCGCGGCTGAGAGAAAGAGCCTGCTTATCTGTATTGATGGCGATGAGCTCCACGCCCTCAACATTTTCATCGATCATACGGTTAACCGCATTATTTCCTGCACCACCCACACCGATCACAAGTATTCTGGCAGGTGTCTTCTCATCATTGGATTTAATCTCAAGCAAGGTTTTTTCCTCCTTTTCGTCATACATCCTATATCATAATGTTTTTTCGTCAATTCTGCAACATAAAATTTCATACTTTTTTCAAATAACCGGTCCCCTTCAGCTTCCTGCAGAGCGATCACTTTTCCTTAAAACTGGCTGTAGACACATCAGATGTAAAGTCCTTCATGTAAAGCGTTCCTTTTTTCCCTTCCAGTCCCTTCAGAATACTTCCCAGGTTCATCATCTGCATTGTCAGATTCTTTCCGTCACCCAGTTCCACAAGGATACCGGAATGTCGCAAAATGATCTCATTTTCCTTGGTAAAACTGATCAGGTCGATATCCAGGCTGTACTTCTCGATCAGCTGTGTAATCGTAAGGATCTGGCTGAAGCGGTCCGGGTCCGCTATGGGAAGACTCTTTCCCAGCTCCCAGGAAGTGATATCCAGACCGTTGATGGAAGGAACTCCCTTCTTTTTCTCGGCGGAAGCCTCCAGAACGATGCCATCCCGGTCGAAATAAACATAATGATCCATATATTCCAGACACCCGGCTACAGATTTCTCATACACCGTAACCTTGAGGGTATTCTTATCTACGAATTCCACATCCAGCTTTGCCACAAAAGGAATATTCCTGATAGGCCTTACCTCATTCTTCA
>JAFXZW010000020.1 GCA_017541035.1 Eubacterium sp.
CATGTGCCTGCGAAGCAGGGACATGATCCGAGCGAAGCGAGGATGCACGATGCGAAGCAGCGTACATCTGCGTAGCAGATGCGTGGTGTTTGCAAAACACCACGGCACCAGGGACCGAACGAACCGCCACGGACAAGAGCGGCGAAGCCGCGACGGATGCGAAGCATCCGGTCCGTGGTCGGGACGTTTGGGACTGCAAATAGTTACTGAACAGGCAAAGAAGGTCGGGACGATCGGGACTGCAAATGGTTACGCTGTCGTCTTCACATTCTTCTTCTCATTTTCATCGAATTATGATATATTCGTAGAAGCGAGTATTCGGAGGAATATTGTATGGCAAAGTGGATCATAGTTGTTGATGATGACACGGCGAATCTGAAGATGGCCGGTCACATTCTGACCAAACAGAAAATGCGTGTTACCTGCATCAAGTCGGGTGCGATGCTGCTGAAATACATCGGGGAAGGAAATATCCCGGATATTATCCTTCTTGACATCAATATGCCGGAAATGGACGGATTCGAAACCCTGCATCTGCTTCGGGACAAGGAGAAGGAGATGGGAATTGAGGAGATCCCCGTCATCTTCCTTACGGCCGAAGAGAGTACGGATACGGAAAGCCGCGGCTTTGAAATGGGTGTGTCCGATTTTATCCGGAAACCCTTTGACCCGGAGGTTCTGCTGCGAAGGATTGACAATATCGTTGTCCGACAGGACGCAATGCTGAATCTGAAGAGCGAAGCGACCATTGACAAGCTGACCGGATTTCTGAATAAGGCGGCGGCAGGAGAGGAGCTCTCCCATATCTGTACGGAGATGGCAGGGATGCTTTCCATGATCGATCTGGATTCCTTCAAGCTGGTCAATGATCTCTATGGCCATGAAATGGGCGACAAGGTCCTGATCGCCTTTGCCGAAGTGATACGGAAAAATGCCCCGGAGGGAAGCCGTTTCGGCCGGATCGGAGGGGATGAATTCGTTGCTTTTCTCAAGGACATGCTGAAGGAAGACGAATTTGTTGATTTTACCCGGAGGGTAAATGATGATCTGGTAGCGGAAGCAAAAAAACTGATGGGAGAGGATATGAATATCCCTCTTGGAGCTTCCCTGGGCGGCGTCATGGTACCGAAGCACGGGATCATTTATGACACGTTGTTGAAATTCGCCGACAAATCTCTCTATGATGTAAAGAAAAACGGGAAGCATGGATGCCGGCTTTATCGTGCCGAGAATTATACCGATGATGAACTCAATCATACGAAGCTGAATATCGAGACGATTTCCGAGATCCTGGGAGAACGGTCGATTCCCGATGTGGCGCTTCAACTGGACAATGATGCCTTCTCATACGTATATCGCTACGTGATGAGGTATAATCTGCGAAACGGGATCGCATCCGGAAAGCTGCTCATTTCCCTGGATGAAAAGGAAAATGGAGACCGGCAGGCTTATATGGATGCCTGTGATGAATTCGGAAATCACATCCGGGAATCTCTTCGGAAATCCGATGTATTCATGCGCAGCCGTTACAACCAGTATTTCATCCTTCTGACGGAAATGAGGGAGGAGGATTCGCTGGAAATGGTGGGAGAGCATCTGGCCGCTAACTGGAAGCAGAAACACGGGGATATCCTTCAGATCTCCGTTGAGCATGAATTTATTACAGCGGAATTACGACACAGCTCGAATGATAATAAGGAACCGTTGCAGTAATAAGGCGGCTGAAAGAACGCCCGGCATAATGATTGGTTTTATACAAAAAAAGGGGAGGATCCGTCAGAGATCCTCCCTTTTTCCATGGAGTTCATTTGTATGATGATGTTCTCGCAGCACATTGCACACGTAGTGTGCGTGCTGCGAGTCATCAGGGAAAAATACCTTTTGCCCCCGGCATCGTATTATGGGGATGCACCGTCATAAATATCTCTGTGCATATTCCGCATCAGACGGGCAGTCGATGTATTCCCGGCCGTATTTCTGCCGGGTTTCCTCCCCTTTTCCGGTAATGAGGATTACCGTAGGTCCGGTGCAGTCTGCAATGGCTTTTTTTATGGCTTCGCCCCGGTCCTCGATCATTTCATAAGGGCAGGCAACGTACTGGGCGATATCCCGGGAGATCACATCCACCGGTTCCTCACCGGGGTCCTCCGCGGTGAGATATACTTTTTTGCTTTCTCTGCCGGCGATGGTTCCCAGATCCTTCCTGCGCAGCAGGGCTTTTTTTCCGGGACAGCCGAAAACGGTTACGATATCATAGCCGGGATATTCCTCTTTGGTGGAGGCAAAAAGCTTCTCGAAGGAAAGCCGGTTATGAGCGTAGTCCACAATGGCAACGATCTTCCCGTCGGAGGAGGTGTAGCATTCCATCCGTCCTTTGCTGCGGGCCCGGTAGAGGCCGGAGCGTATGAAGCTGACCGGGATCTCATACAGATAGGAGATGGCAATGGCGGCAAGGGCATTTTCCACATTGAAAAGTCCCGGCATGGTGATGGCGAATTCCTCGTCGAAGCGGTCACAGTGTACCCGGAAATGAATCTCATGCTCCTTCTTTCGGACATCATACACCCGGATATCACTGCCTTCCTTTGTGCCGAAGGTAATCACGCGTTCCGCCTCCTTTGCGGCATCCGCAATGTCGGAAAAACGGTCGGAATCCGTACAGATCAGAGCCGTTTTTGTCTGCCGGAAGATCGCCAGCTTGGAGGTGAAATAATCCTCGAAGGAATAATGCTCCTGCGGACTGATGTGGTCCTCGGAAATGTTCAGAAAGACCCCGGCGTCAAAGCGGATCTCATCCACCCGGTTATATTTCAGTGCCTGAGAGGATACCTCCATGGTGACGTAGGAAAGCCCCGTATCGGCGGCGTTTCTGAAATGATGCATCAGCTCCACGGATTCCGGCGTGGTGATATGGGACTCATAGAATTCCCTGCCGTCATAGGTATCGATGGAGGAAATGACACCGCTTTCGCCCTTCCCCTGAGAGGAAAGGTAATCGTCCAGGATCGCTTTCAGGTAGTAGGCAGTGGTGGATTTCCCTTTGGTTCCCGTAATGCCGGTGAGCCGGAAATGCTCCGCTGGCCGTTCAAAAAAGCAGGCGGCCAGGATGGGCATGGCCGGTCGAATGTCGGATACCAGAATGACCGGAAGGGATACCTCCGGATACATTTCGTGGCTCACATAGGCCACAGCGCCGCGGTCGGCGGCATCCTGCAGATACTCCCTGCGAAAGGCGGCGCCCTTGCAGATGAACAGGGTACCCTCACTTACTTCTTTGGAATTGTAGGTAAGGCCGGTGACTGTTTTTTCACCGGCATCCTGCAGATGCTCCATTACCAGAAGACCCTTCTTCCGGAGCAGGCTGCTGTAATCACTGAGTTTACGGTACATGATGTTTCCCCTTGTGGTTGCTTAATGTTAACGGGCTTCTTCCTGTCATTGATAGTAGGTTTTATATTTCTTGTAGTGGCTCATATGATTCTTCAGCATCCGGATCATGCGGTTGGGCTTGTTGTCCCCCTTCATGAAGACAGGATTCACATATTTCTTTTCCTTCAACAGCTGCTTCAGCTTTGCCTTATTCTCCTTCTCGTGGATGTACTTTTTTGCCACGCCTGCGGGAACCACCAGCCAGAGCGCTTCCCGTTTTGAAGTGGTGTATTCCAGCGGCTTATTATGGATATATTCCTCTACAGGGAAACGGGAAATGTTGATCCCGGAGGCCGCTACGTAGTAATTGGACCGTCCCTGTCGGGTGTTGATCTCGAAGAATTTATACTTTCCGTCCCGCTGGTCGTATTTGATATCGAAATTGGAAAAACCGATGTAATGCAGATCCTCCAGCAGAGCCTTTACCTTGCCCATCAGCTCTTCATTTTTTTCCGTGATGATGACCGCGTGATTCCCCTTTCCGTGGGGCGTATGCTCCTCCAGAAGGACATGGCCGAGGCACTGCATTTTCACCTGGGCGTTCTTATCGGAGTAGCAGGTCAGTACCCGCATGTATTCATCGTTGCCGGGAATCATATCCTGCAGGATCAGGTTGTCGGTGTAGCCCGCACCGTAGATCTCGCCGATCACCCGGATCAGGTTTTCGCGGTCGCTGATGGTGTATACCTTTTCCTGAGTGTCAAAGGGATGCTCCCAGTAGGTGATGGGATTCGCCGGTTTCAGGATCAGCGGAAAGCCGAAGGGCAGGGAAAGCTCCGGATCCATATCCGGTGTGAAGACAACCGTTGCGGGATAATCCAGACCGTGCTTCTCACAGAGCTGGTAGAAGAGATCCTTCTGCTGCAGACGGTTCAGAAGGTCATAATCACTGTAGGGAGCAATGACATTTTCCGGAAAACGATCCTTGAGCCGGGACAGTAGGGCCACGTAGGAATCCCCGCAGCCGATGGCCATCAGCTTCTTGTCTTTATGCTTTTCGGCAAAGTCCGTAATGGTTTTAAGAAAGGTTTCTTCCTCGTCGATCGCCTGGTTTGCCGTGTAGGTGATGATACGGGAGCGGTAGCTGGGACCGGTGGGGAACTTGCCGAAGGTATAGGAACGTACCCGGTAAGCATTGTAGAATGCCCTGGCCACACTGTAGGTATTGATGTCTCCGCCGAAAATGACGGGAATAAAGCTCTGTTCTCTGAATTCCATAATCTGTTCCTTTCCGGCGGTTTTTCCGCCGCTCTTCAGTATACACCCCAACCGCATTTCCGAAAAGGGGAAAGTAAAGAAAAAAAGAAAAAAACTGTCAGTTTTTCCTACAAAAAAAGGCGGGGTTATGATAGAATAGGATGGAGTCTTTCTTTTTGAAAAGACTGATCGAAAGAACGGAGTAAGATCATGCATAAGAAAAAAAGGCATATCCTCGGAATCCTGGGCGGAATGGGACCGGAAGCGACCAGTGTTCTTTATGCGAGGATCATCCGCCATACCGTGGCGCGTAAGGATCAGGATCACCTGGATATCTGGATCGATTCCCATGCCGGTCTGCCGGACAGAACTGCCAGTATCCTGGCGGGGGAAGAGGAGAAAATGAAAAGCCTGCTGCGGGAGGATGCCAAAAAGCTGGCGGGACTGGGCTGTGATTATCTGGCCGTTCCCTGCAATACCAGCCACTTCTTCCGGGAGGTCTTTCGGGAAATCCCGGGGATCACATTTATCGATATGATCGTGGAAACGGCAGGATATGTGGCCGGCCGGGGCTGGAAGAAGGTTGGCATTCTGGCTACGGACGGAACGGTTAAGGGAGGCCTTTACGAAAAGGCACTGAACGAAAAAGGCGTGACGGCCCTTTATCCGGATGAGGCGGATCAGAAGGCAGTCATGAAGCTTATCTATGAAGAGATCAAACGCGGGGAGATGGGAACGCTGTCCCATTTCGCTCCGGTGATTCAGCATATGAAGCAGATGGGATGTGAGGCAGTGGTTCTGGCCTGTACGGAGCTCTCTGTCTTTGCGGAGAATTACCGCCTGACAGACAGCTTTTACGTGGATGCCATGGGCGTGCTGGCAGAACGATGCATCACACTTTGCGGAGGATCATACAGGGATTAAAGGGGGGAGAGAATGGATAGGAAGATCGTGATCACATTGTCGCGGCAGTATTGCTCCGGAGGTCTTAAAGTGGGCAAACGCCTGGCTGAGGAACTGGGGATCAGCTGCTATGACAGTGAGATGTTCCGCCTGGTATCCGACAACAAAGCCATGACGGATAACGAGGTGGCACATGATGCCCGGATCAAGGATACGCTGCTTTTTGATGTGGCGAAGAAGACCTACGAGGAAAGACCCTCTGATGAACTGGCCGAGGCCGACGAGATCCTGTTCATGAGGAACCTCTTCAGTTATCAGTCGGAGATCATCCGCGGCCTGGCGGAAAAGGAGAGCTGCGTCATCGTCGGACGCTGCGCGGATTACATTCTGCGGGACAGACCGGACACCATCCGTGTTTTCGTTCATGCTCCCATGGATTTTCGGATCCGCAGGGCTTCCTCCATCCACAATCTCCCGGAGTCGGAGCTGGCCAGCTATATCCGCAGTGTGGATGAAAGAAAAGCAAGCTACTATCATAATTATACCGGTGGAAACTGGCAGGATGCGGAGAATTACGACCTGTCGCTGGATACCTCGAAAATGGGTATCCGCGGTTGTGCGGAAATGATCCAAAAGTATATCGAGATCCGTTTCCCGGTAACGGGGCAGTAGGAAAAGGGTGTTACGAGAATAATCATATAAGGAGAAGAACTATGAAAAAGGTTGCTTATGTAGCGTCGGAGTGTGTACCCTTCATCAAAACAGGCGGTTTGGCAGACGTAGTGGGGACGCTGCCCAAGAAGTTCAATCGGGAGGAATATGATGTCCGTATCATCATTCCGAAATATATGTGTCTTCCCGAGAAGTATAAGAACAACATGAAGTACATCACCCATTTCCACATGGATATCGGCTGGAAGCAGCAGTATGTGGGTGTGATGTATCTGGAATATGAAGGCGTTCCGGTTTATTTCATCGATAACGAGTATTACTTCAACGGCTTTAACATTTACGGAGATGTAAAATGGGATATCGAGAAGTTCTGCTTCTTCTCAAAGGCGGCGCTGTCCATTCTTCCCAGCATTGATTTCCAGCCGGATATCATTCACTGCCATGACTGGCAGGCAGGACTTGTGCCGGTATATCTCCGGACGCTTTTTGCAAATAATCCCTTCTACAGCGGGATGAAGAGCATTATGACCATTCATAACCTGCAGTTCCAGGGGAACTGGGATATCGAAACCATTCAGGATTATTCCGGTCTTCCGAGCTATGTTTTCACTCCGGATAAGCTGGAGCTGAATAAAGACGCCAGTATGCTGAAGGGCGGACTGGTATATGCGGATAAGATCACCACGGTTTCCAATACCTACGCGCAGGAGATCCAGACACCGTACTTCGGTGAAGGACTGGACGGCCTTCTCAGGGCACGCTGGCAGTCTCTCTGGGGCATCATCAACGGTATTGATTATCAGGTATATAATCCGGCTACGGACAGCCAGATCCCGCATAAGTATTCCATCAAGAATTTCAAGAAGGAGAGGATCAAGAATAAGGTGGCGCTGCAGAAACGGCTGCATCTCCCGGAGGATCCCAATGCCTATATGATCGGCCTGGTATCCCGCCTCACGGATCAGAAGGGCCTTGATCTTGTGGACCGCGCCATGAATGATATCATGACGGACGGTACCCAGTTTGTCATTCTGGGAACCGGTGACCGGCGCTATGAGGATATGTTCCGTTATTATCAGGGCATCCATCCGGCCAAGGTTTCCGCAAATATCTACTTCAGCGACGAGCTGTCCCATCAGATCTATGCGGCCTGCGATTCCATCCTGGTACCCTCCCGGTTTGAACCCTGCGGCCTGACACAGCTGATGGCACTCCGCTACGGCGCGCTCCCCATCGTGCGCGAGACAGGCGGCCTGAAGGATACCGTGCAGCCTTACAACGAGTTTGAAGGAACCGGAACAGGCTTCTCCTTTGGCAATTATGATCCGCGGGATCTCCTTGGCGCCATCAACTATTCCAAGAAGATCTTCTTCGATGACAAGGATGCATGGACCGCAATGCAGAAGCGTGCCATGGAGCAGAATTACAGCTGGGACAACTCCGCAAAGATCTATGAGGAGCTGTATAACCAGATCTGATCCGGCGCTACGTAGAATCAGGAGTCGGTTTGACGCTGCGGCTCCGGATGCATGTCATCCGGAATGCGATACAGTGCCGAATCGTTACAATGGAGTTATGAAATGGCTTACAACGGAATTACCGTCAGCGCGGTGGCGTCGGAGATACGCCGCCGCGCCGTGGGCGGAAGAGTAACAAAGCTGCAGCAGCCCTTACGGGACGAGCTGCAGATCACAATTAAAAAGGAAAAGGATACGGTGAGGCTTCTTCTTTCCGCGGATCCGAGTCTTCCAAGGGCTCTGATCACGGAGAAAATGAAGCCTTCTCCTATGACAGCGCCTGCTTTTCTGATGCTGCTCCGGAAACATATCGGGAGCGGAAAGCTGCTTTCCGTGGAACAGCCGGATTTTGAACGTGTGCTGATCTTTACCTTTGAGCATCTGGATGAAATGGGCGACCTGTCGGAAAAAAAGCTGATCGTGGAAATGATGGGCCGTTACAGCAATATCATTTTTGTGGACGCGGAGGGAAGGATTCTGGACAGCATCCGCCATGTCACGCCGGATGTCAGTTCAGTGCGCGTTGTCCTGCCCGGCGGAATGTATGAAGCCCCGCCCACCCAGGGCAGAAGGAATCCTCTGACGGAAACTGGGGAAGGATTTCTGGCCGCACTGGAGGAAGGAAAGGGGGCAGTCGGAAAGGCTATCCCCGGACTCTACACCGGCTTCAGCCGGGTAACCGGTGAGGAACTGGCGGAAAGGGCCGGTGTTGCGGGAGATAAGGATCTTTCGGCACTGACAGGCCCGGAGAAGGAAGCCCTGGCCCGGCAGTTTGTCCTTCTTACGGAGGCCATCCGGAAGGAGGATTATCACCCCTGTATCGTTACGGAGCAGGATATGCCGAAGGAATTCAGTGCATTTCCCCTGCAGATGTACAGGGAGCTTTCCGGGAAGGATATAGATTCCATCTCCGAAACCATAGAGGAATTCTATGATCAGAAGAGCCGGGTATCCATCATCCGCCAGCGTTCGGCGGATCTCAGGCAGATCGTGAAGATTGCACTGGAAAGAACCAGCCGAAAGCTGGATCTTCAGATGGAACAGTACCGGGATACGGAAGACCGGGAACAGTACCGTGTATGGGGTGAACTGATCAACACCTACGGCTACGGATTACCTGAAGGAGCGGATGTCTTAAGCTGCACCAATTATTATGACGGGCAGGAGGTGTCCATTCCTCTGGACCCTACCCTGACACCAGGTGAGAACAGCAGAAGATATTTTGACAGATACAACAAGAAGAAGCGTACCCGCGCGGCTCTTACGGAACAGCTGGAGGGAACCCGTCAGCAGCTGCAGTATCTCCAGAGCGTAAGTCTCTCTCTGGAGCTGGCCGAAAATGAGCAGGATCTTACGGAACTCCGGCGGGAGCTCACCGACAGCGGCTTTATCCGCAGCAGCGGAGGAAAGGGGAAGAAGAAGGAATTGCCCGCTCAGCCCCTGCACTTCGTCACCGAAGACGGATATCATATCTATGTCGGTAAAAATAATATTCAGAATGAATATCTTTCCTTTACCTTTGCATCCGGTCAGGATATGTGGTTTCATGCCAAGCAGCGCCCGGGGTCTCATGTGATCGTGAAGCGTGAGAGCAGGGAAGAGCTGCCGGATCACATTTATGAGATCGCGGCAGGGCTTGCCGCCTATTATTCCTCGGGAAAGGATGCACCGAAGGTTGAGATCGACTACACCGAAAAACACAATCTCCGCAAGTCCCCCGGTCAGCCTCCGGGATTTGTCATTTATCACACCAATTATTCCATGGTGGCGGAACCGGACCGGAGCAGGGTGACGCAGGTTGAATAGATGATCATACAGAAGGATCGGGAGTCCGGTACCGCAGCTCATCATATAACCATTAGTTGAAATACAGCCCCGAATGGGGTACAATAAAAGGTGGCTATTGTTTCATTTTATAACCAACTGGAGGACTTATGATTCAAAGTATGACCGGTTTCGGCCGTGCGGAAATGACAGATGAAGAGAAGAAGATAACGGTTGAAATGAAGTCCGTGAACCACAGATATGCGGACTTTACCATCAAGATGCCCCGTCGGTTCAACCGGTTTGAGGCAGGTATACGGAATGTCCTGAAGGAGTACATCCGGAGGGGAAAGGTGGATGTTTATATCACCTTCCAGAGCTTTACGGATTCGGATGTAACCGTAAAGTACAACAGAGAGATCGCACGGGAATATGTGAAGTATTTCCGGGAAATGCGGGAGGAGTTCCCTGCGGAGATGGAGGATGCGGGTCAGAACCTGTCTCCGGTCCTGCTGGGACGTTTTCCGGAGGTTTTCTCTCTGGAGGAGAGTGAGTCTGAGGATGACGACAGACTTTTCGACGACCTGACGAAGGTGCTGCGGGAGGCCTGTGAACATTTCACTGCAGCAAGAAATGCCGAAGGAGAGAATCTGAAAAAGGATCTGCTGGACAAGGTGGATACCATGGAAGCTCTTGCCGGCCAGGTTGAGGAGCTGTCCCCTGTCATTCTGGAGAACTACAAAAAGAAGCTGACAGAGAAGGTGCGGGAGTTCCTGGATCGCGGAGACCTGGAGGAAGGCCGGATCGCGGCAGAGGTGACCATTTTTGCCGATAAGATCTGTGTGGATGAGGAAATGGTCAGGCTTAAGAGTCACATTGCCCAGACGCGGGAGATCCTTAACTCCGATGGCGCGGTGGGAAGAAAACTGGATTTCATCATTCAGGAAATGAACAGGGAAGCGAATACCACGCTTTCCAAAGCCGGTTCTGCAGAGGTTACGGATATCGGTATTGAGATGAAGACTTTGATCGAAATGATCCGCGAGCAGATACAGAATCTGGAGTAAAGGAAGGGGGAAATGCTATGAGTAATAAAGGACAGTTGATCGTTATTTCGGGCTTTTCCGGTGCGGGAAAAGGCACAGTGGTTAAGGGACTGGTGGAGAAGTACGGCTACAGCCTTTCCATTTCCGCCACAACCCGTGCTCCCAGACCGGGAGAGGTTGACGGCAAGGATTATTATTTCAAAACCCAGGATGAATTCCGGACCATGATCGATTATAACGGATTTATCGAGTGGGCGCAGTATGTGGATAATTATTACGGTACCCCCCGGAAGTTTGTGGAACAGGAGATCGCCGCGGGAAGGGATGTGATCCTGGAGATCGAGGTACAGGGAGCTGCCATTGTGAAGAACCAGTATCCCGATGCAAAGCTCATTTTCATTACCACGGAAAATGTGGAAATCCTGAAGGAACGCCTGACGGGAAGAGGCTCCGAGACCGAGGAACAGGTGAAGAAACGCCTGAAACGTGCGGCGGAGGAGGCTTCCTTTATCGGCAACTATGATTATATCGTCATAAATGATGAGATAAACACTTGCATTGATACGGTCAATTCGGTTATACTATCCGAGAAGTGCAGACGGGAGAAGAACACGAAGCTGATCACCAGCATACAGGAAAGCTTCGAAGCCATCAGGGACTGATGGCTATGGTGGCAGCGGAATCCCGCATATTAAAGGAGGCGTAAGAAAATGATCCATCCATCGTATTCAGATCTGATGGCTGTTGTAAATGAGGACGTAGAACCCGGCGAGCAGCCCGTAGTTCAGAGCCGGTATTCCATCGTGCTTGCTACCGCGAAGCGCGCGCGTCAGCTGGTGGCCGGCGTGGATAAACCCCTGATTCCCAATGCAGAGGGCAGAAAGCCGCTCTCCATTGCGGTTGATGAGCTGTATCAGGGTAAGGTAAAGATCGTCGGTGACGAGGACTGACGAAACCGGTTGGTAGTTTCGAAAAGGTGAAAGGTGGAAACGGCAGAGGGGACGGAACTCTGTGTCAGGAGCAGGCACGGGGGATTGTCCCTTCTGCTGTTTCATGTGCGGGATATGAGCAAAGGGAACATGGCATGACGCGGAATGAAACCCTTTGACCTGAACAGATGCCGCAGGGGACGAAGCTCCCTTTCGGCCCGATGACGAGGGGAAGAATGTACGCTGACGTAATTGTAGACATTTCACATAAAGCAGTTGACAGGACCTTCTCTTACCGGATTCCCCGGGAACTGGAAGGTGAGGTCAGCGTTGGGAGCGTGGTTTCCATCCCTTTCGGTTCCGGAAAACGCCCCCGCAAGGGCTACGTGATCCAGATTTCGGAGCATACGGATTTTGACGAAGATAAGGTTAAGGATATCTGCGGAGCAGCCTCCGGGGACCTTCTGCTGGAAAGCCGCATGATCGCTCTTGCTTCCTGGATGAAGAAACGCTACGGAAGTACCATGATCCAGGCCATCAATGCCGTGACGCCGGTAAAGTCGAAGGTGCGTACCGTGAAGGGGAAGGTGGATATCCGCCGCTTTGAACCGGAGTTTCTTCCGGTGGAAATGCTGAACAAAGAGCAGCAGACTGCCGTAAACCTTTTTGCGGAGGACTATGACAAAGGGATACGGAGGACCTACCTTCTGTACGGCGTAACGGGAAGCGGAAAGACAGAGGTCTATCTGCAGATGGCGAAGAAGGTGATCGAGGAGGGAAAGCAGGTCATCGTCCTGGTTCCCGAGATCGCCCTTACGTATCAGACGGTGGGCCGCTTTCGCACTGTTTTTCAGGAACGGGTGGCACTTCTGCATTCGGGACTCAGCCGGGGAGAGAAGTACAGGGAATACGAGCAGGCAGCGGAAGGCGGAGCGGACATCGTGATCGGCCCCCGCTCGGCTCTTTTCGCACCCCTTCCCCATGTGGGCCTTATCATTATCGACGAGGAGCACGACGGAGCCTACAAGAGCGATACGGCACCGCGGTATCATGCAAGGGAGGTGGCGATCCGTCGGGCGGAAATGGAAGGGGCTTCGGTTGTTCTGGGGTCCGCCACACCTTCCGTGGAATCCTTCTGCGCGGCAGAGGAAGGGCGTTATACGCTGCTTCGTCTTATGGAACGGGCAAAGGGGCAGTCTCTGCCGGAGGTGGAGATCGTGGATATGAGGCAGGAGCTGAGAGAGGGAAACCGCAGCATTCTTTCCCGCTCGCTCTATACTGCCATGCAGGAAGCCTTTCAGCGGAAGGAGCAGGTCATGCTCTTTCTGAATCGCAGGGGCATGAGCAGCTTTGTATCCTGTCGCAGCTGCGGAGAAGCCATCCGCTGTCCCCGCTGCGATGTTTCGCTTTCGTTGCACGGAAAGGATACGCTGGTCTGTCATTACTGCGGACATACACAGAAAATGGGAGAAGAATGCCCCTCCTGCCATTCTAAGCTGATCGGCGGTTACGGCATCGGAACGGAGAAGGTGGAGGAGGAGGTAAGACGGCTTTTCCCGGATATCCGGACCCTTCGGATGGACAGGGACACCACCCAGAGAAAGGGTGCCCACGGGGAGATCCTCAGTGCCTTTCAGGAGGGACGGGCGGACTGCCTGGTGGGAACCCAGATGATCGTAAAGGGTCATGATTTTCCGAAGGTTACGGTGGTGGGAATCCTCCTCGCGGATATGGGCCTTTTTGCCGGAGATTTTCGCTCCGCGGAACGTACATTTGACCTGCTGACTCAGGCGGCCGGACGCGCAGGACGGGGAGATCTTACGGGAAAGGTGATGATCCAGACCTACAAGCCGGATCATTATGTGATCGAAACCGCTGCCGGGCAGAACTACGATGCGTTTTATGATTTTGAGATCGCTTACCGCAGACTTCTTTTCTATCCGCCGGTGATGCAGATGCTGGGAATCCTTCTTACCTGCGCGGATGAGTCGGTTCTGATCAGGCAGGCAGACCGCATCGCAGGGCTTCTCCGGGAAGAGGCAGGAAAGGAGAAGCTGATGGTAACCGGACCGGCCAGGGCGGCAATTTATAAGATCAGTGACGTGTACCGGCGGGCAATTTATATACGGGCCGAAAGTGAGGAGCAGCTGTCCCGCATTCCGGAACGGCTGCAGAAGGAAAATGAGCAGCTGCAGGAAGAGGGCGTAGAGATACATTTTGATCTGGCCCCCATGCATGTATTATGATGAGTGTTTTAGCAGCACATTGTATGCATCGTGTGCGTGCTGCAGATCATCAGCCGGGGCAAAAAAACTTTGACCCCAGCATTATGTATTTTGGTATAAATGGTTCTGACAAGGAGCCTGAATCAGGAGGAGTAAAAATGGCGATTCGTAACATCAGGGTTGACGGAGATGACATTCTTCGTAAGGTATGCAAGCCGGTGAAGGAAATGACACCGAGGATCCGTGATCTGATCGATGATATGTTTGAGACCATGTACGAGGCGAATGGCGTCGGGCTGGCTGCACCCCAGGTGGGTGTTCTGAAGCGTATCGTGGTGATCGATGTGATGGAGGGAAATCCTCTAGTGCTGATCAACCCGGAGATCGTGGAGAGCGACGGGGAACAGATCGGAGAAGAGGGCTGCCTTTCGCTGCCGGGTCTGTCCGGGGAGGTGGCGCGTCCCGAGCATGTGGTCTGCAAGGCACTGGACAGGGATATGAACCCCATTACCGTGGAAGGAACAGAGCTTCTGGCCCGCTGTATCTGCCATGAGCTGGATCATCTGGACGGAATCCTGTACAAGGATCTGGCTATTGACGGTCTGCACAGAAATGATCTCCCACCGGAAGAAGAGGAAGAGGAGGCATAGCAGCTTGCTGCAGCGAGGCTTTCTGTCGAAGCCATCCGGTAAAAAGGCGTTCAGCTTTACCGGTCCTTAGCCGGGAAGCATGCCGTGATTTTCAGATAACGATGGCCTTTCAAGACGGGAGGCTTCTCCGGTCAATGCCTTCGGAATGGTGTAAGGAGGATAAACATATGCGGATTGTCTTTATGGGAACCCCCGAATTTGCCGTGACTGCGTTGGAAAGAATCTGCGCGGCGGGGCATGAGGTGCTCTCAGTCTATACCCAGCCGGATAAGCCAAAGGGACGTTCCGGGAAACCGGCTCCTTCGCCGGTGAAGTTGTGCGCGATGGAGAAGAAGCTGCCTGTCCTTCAGCCGGAAAAGCTGAGGGAAAAGGAAAATGCAGAGCAGCTTCGCAGTCTGGCGCCTGATATGATCGTTGTGGCGGCTTACGGACAGATCCTGTCGGAGGAAATCCTGAGTATCCCCCGTCTGGGCTGCGTGAATATCCATGCGTCGCTGCTTCCGAAGTACCGGGGGGCAGCGCCCATCGAAAGATCGATATTGGATGGAGAGAAGAAGACCGGCGTTACCACCATGATGATGGCGAAGGGACTGGATACCGGAGATATTCTGGAGCAGGCAGAAACGGAGATCCTGCCGACAGATACCGGTGAAAGCCTGACATTGCGTCTTTCGGAAATGGGCGGGGAGCTGATCTTATCCACCATGGAAAAGCTGGAAAAGGGGGAGCTGACACCGGTTCCGCAGAAGGAGGAGGACTCCTCCTACGCGAAGATGCTGAATAAGGAAATGGGCCTTTTGGATTTCTCACGTCCGGCTGTTGAACTGGAAAGAACCATCCGTGCCCTGATCCCCTGGCCCTGCGCCTATACCATGCTGGAGGGAAAGCAGATGAAGCTGCTGGAAGCTGAAATTGTGGAGGCCTCCGGGGAATCCGGCACCATAACCGAGGTGACAAAAAAAAGCTTTACCATTGCCTGCGGCGAGAAGGGACTTCGGATAAAGAAGATTCAGCCGGAGGGGAAGAAGCCCATGGATACCGCTGCGTTCCTGAACGGAAACCACCTCGCACCCGGAGTGAAGCTGGGAGAGTGAAGAAGCTCCGAGATTGAAGGATTCAATGAGCAGGATGATCCTTCGGCATGACGACTGTAGAATGACGGATGCAGAAAGTGATCCCCAAACGTAATCCCAAAGAGTGAAGGATCGGTAGAAATACGGACTATGGAACAGGAAAAAAGACAACGGAAAAATGATCCGCGGGATGCGGCTATGGAGATCCTTCTGGATATGGATCGTACCGGTCGTATTACTTCAGGTGCCCTGCAGGACGGTCTCCGGAAGCTGCAATTTACGGAGAAGGAGAACCGGGCCTTTATCACACGTCTGGTTGAAGGAACAACGGAATACCGACTGCAGTTGGATGCTGTGATCGATCAGTATGCAAAGAAAAAGACGGAGAAGCAGAAGCCGCCGGTACGGGTGATCCTGCGGATGTCCGTGTATCAGCTTCTTTATATGGATGGGGTTCCTGACAGGGCCGTGCTTTCAGAGGCGGGAAGACTGATGCGGGCCCATCATCTGGAGAATATGATCGGGGTGGTCAACGGTATTCTCCGAAACGTGCAACGAGGCCTGGAGGACGGGACGGTGGATGCTGTACGGAATACATCGCTCTCCCTGAAATACTCCACGCCGGAGTGGATCTGTGACAGGCTGATCGCTGCGTATGGCGGGGAAAAGGCGGAACGGATCCTGGCTGCCGGCTTTACGGATCGCCCGCTGACGATTCGTGTGAACAGAACCAAAACCACAAAAGCAGAGCTTACGGACACATTTCTTCAGGCGGGCATTTCAGTGGAAGAGGGACTGATAAGCCCGGATGCACTGAGGATCACGGGAGTTGATTTTGTCCGGAAACTGCCGGGCTTTCGGGAAGGACATTTCTTTGTACAGGATGAAAGCTCCCAATATGCCATGAACACGTTGGGGGATGTGGCCGGAAAGAGAATCATTTCTCTCTGCGCGGCTCCGGGCGGAAAGGCTACCATGCTGGCGGAACGCGGAGGGATCGTGACAGCCCGTGATCTGACAGAGGAGAAGACGGAGCTGATCTGGGAAAATGCGGAGCGGCTGGGCCTTTCCCTTGCGGTTGAAGCGCAGGATGCGTCGGAAGCTGTTCCCGAAGACAAAGAGGCGTATGATATCGTGATCGCGGATGTGCCCTGTTCCGGGCTGGGTGTCATGGGCCGGAAGAATGATATCAAATACCATATTTCGCCGGAGGGCGTGGAAGAACTGGTGCAGCTTTCGGGCAGGATTCTGGATGCGGCTGCCAAGGCGGTTCGTCCGGGAGGCACGCTGCTTTTTTCCACCTGTACCCTTCTTCCGGAGGAAAACGGAATGCAGGTATTGGAATTCCTGGAAAAGCACCGGGAATTCCGAAAAATCGAAGAAAAACAGCTGCTGCAGGGTATGGATCCCTGTGACGGTTTTTATTATTGCCAGATGGTAAAGGAATGATAAAGTCAATTTGCCGGAAATGACAGTCCCGGGATTGTATGGCGTATCGGAAGGAGTATGGAAATGAACCCGGATATCCTCTCCATGAATCTGGAGGAGCTAACCGCATATATGAAGGAGATCGGACAGCCGGCCTTCCGGGGAAAACAGGTCTTCGAATGGCTGCACAAGAAGCTGGTCCGGGATCCGGGGGAAATGACGAATCTTCCGGCGGGGCTGCGGGCGGAGCTTGCACTCACAACCCTGAAAGAGCTGAGACGCCTTACCTCAAAGGAAGACGGAACCGTGAAATTTCTTTTCGGGCTGCCGGACGGGCAGGCAATCGAGACAGTGCTCATGCCGTACCATCACGGACACTCCCTCTGTATATCCTCCCAGGCCGGATGCCGTATGGGCTGCCGGTTCTGTGCGTCCACCATCGGTGGTCTGATCCGGAATCTGACGGCAGGAGAAATGCTGTCCCAGATCTATGAAGCAGTCAGGCTGTCGGGACAACGGGTGGATAATGTGGTTGTCATGGGAACCGGGGAACCGCTGGATAATTATGAGAATCTGATCCGGTTTCTCCGGCTGATCTCCGCACCGGAGGGATATCAGCTGAGTCTCCGGAGCATCACCGTTTCCTCCTGCGGACTGGTACCGGAGATCCGAAGACTGGCGGAGGAGGAGCTCCCCATCACCTTTGCCCTATCTTTGCACGCAGCTACGGATGAGGAAAGAAGAGAACTGATGCCCATTGCAAAAAGGTATACCATCCGGGAAACGCTGGATGCGTGCCGGTATTATTTTGACAGGACACACAGGAGGATTACCTGTGAATACAGTCTGGTGGCCGGGGTCAACGATACGCCGGAGGCGGCGGAACGGCTTTCCCTGCTGCTCAGAAAGGAACATTTTCATGTGAATCTGATCCCCGTCAATCCTATAAAAGAAAGAGATTTTCGGCGGAGCGACAGGGAATCTGTCCTGAATTTTAAAAATTTGCTTGAAAAAAACGGGATAAATGTTACTATTAGAAGGAGTATGGGCAGCGATATCGATGCTGCCTGCGGACAACTTCGTCTAACAATGATGCAGAATCAGGAGATAGATCATTGACTTCATGCGGAAAAACCGATGTGGGAAAACGCAGGGACAGTAATCAGGATAATATCTTTATCAGTGATAGTCCGGTGGGATCCCTTCCCAATCTCTATATCGTGGCCGACGGCATGGGAGGACATGCGGCCGGAGATTTTGCGTCGCGGTATGCGATCCAGACGGTTGTGGACTTTGTAAAAAAGGCCACGGTCAGGAATCCCATATCGCTTATTCGTCGTGCTCTGATCCATGCGAATCGGGAGCTCTATGTAGAGGCGGAGAAGGACGCGGCAAAGGGCGGCATGGGGACCACCATGGTTATCTGCGTGGTGGACGGAATGCGGCTTATTTGCGGAAATATTGGTGACAGCAGGCTGTATCTGATCAATGACGAGATCCGACAGATTACCATGGATCATTCCCTTGTGGAGGAACTGATCCGGAACGGCCAGCTGGAAAGAAATAAGGGAAGAGATCATCCGGAGAAAAATATCATCACCCGGGCCATGGGTTCGCGGGATGAAGCAATTCCGGATTTCTTTGAGATCAGCCTTTCGCCGGGAGATCGTATCCTGCTTTGTTCGGACGGACTGTCCAATATGGTGGAGAATGACGAACTGCGGGAGATCGTCCGGGAGCATGAGGATGTGCAGGAAGCCGTGGATGCGCTGATCGAGCGGGCAAATTATTACGGTGGAAATGACAACATTTCCGCCATTGTCATCGCGACGGACACAGATCAGCCTGGCTGATCCTTAGGTGAAAAAAAGGGAGTATGGAATGTTAAACGCGGGAACAATACTGGACGAAAGGTACGAGATCATCGAAACCATCGGTGTGGGTGGCATGTCGACGGTCTATCGGGCAAAGGATGAGCGGCTGAAGCGTTATGTGGCGCTTAAGGTGCTGAAGCCGGAGTATTCCAATGATGCGGGATTTGTCTCCAAATTCCGGGTGGAAGCGCAGGCGTCGGCGGGTCTGACCCATCCCAACATCGTGAGCGTCTTTGACGTATGTGAAGATAACGGCAGATATTTCATCGTGATGGAGCTGGTAGAAGGCATCACGCTGAAGGAGTATATCCATCTGAACGGACGGCTTTCCATGGAGCAGGCTCTGGATTTTTCAATCCAGATCGCTTCGGGTGTGGAGGCTGCGCATGAACATCATGTGATCCACCGGGATATCAAGCCTCAGAATATCATCGTAGCCAAAACGGGCAATCTGAAGGTGACGGATTTCGGTATCGCAAAGGCGGCTACCTCCAATACCATGTCTACGGCGGGAATGGGATCCGTGCATTACATTTCCCCCGAACAGGCACGAGGAGGCTACAGCGACGAGCGAAGCGACATTTACTCCCTCGGTATCACCATGTATGAAATGGTAACGGGACGCGTTCCCTTTGAAGGGGATACGAATGTGGCTATTGCCCTGATGCATATCCAGAACGAGATCATTCCGCCGCGGGAGTATTTCCCGGATATTTATTCCAGCTTCGAGAAGGTGATCCTGAAGGCCACCCAGAAGAAGCCGGAGAGAAGATATCTGACGGCAGCGGCTCTGATCGCGGATCTGAAGAGGGTGAAGGCAAATCCGAATATTGATATCATTGTGGCACCGGCTACGGTACCCAATGCACCGACCCAGCAGTTCACGAATCAGGATATGCAGAAAATCCACGAGGAGGCACGCAATGTACAGTTGACCTCATCGGAGGTGCGTCCGGACAGACAGCGTCTGAATGAGCTGATCCATGAGGCTGAGGAAGAATACGACTATGGCTACGAAGACGATTACGAGTATGAAGAGCCGGTACGTCAGGCTCCGCGTCCGAAGACTGCGCGTCCCCAAAGTCGGACGGTAAAAAGGGTTCCTGACGATGACGATTATTATTATGAGGACGATTACGAGGAACGCCGTGAGAGGGACGATGATGATGTCGATCCCAAGCTGGCGAAGGCGGTTATGATCGGCGGCATCGCTGCGGCCGTGATCGTTGCGGCGGTGATACTGATCATTGTCGGAAATGTAATGGGCTGGTTCAAGTTCGGCGGATCCGGCGAGACCACCACGGCAATGGCAGCGGCGTCAACGGATTCCCCCGGAACCTCGTCGGAGAAGGCTTCCGAGGAAAGAGTTCTGGAGATGGTGGAGGTTGTGGGCTACAGCCAGACGGCCGCGGAAAAGCGTCTGAAGGATCAGGGCTTTTTCAACATCAAGGTAGTGGAAGCTCATGATGAGAAAATGCCGCTGGAGTACATCATTTCCGCTAATTATCCGGCAGGGGAAAAGCTTCCCGAGTCTACGGAGATCATCATTACGGTTTCTCTGGGTGCGGAGGAAGCGGTTGTTCCGGATGTGACCGGTTATACCGATGAACAGGCCACCAAGGTAATCCAGGAAGCAGGATTTACCATCCAGCACGCATTCGAATACAGTGATACGATCGAAAAGGACAAGGTGATCAAGACAACGCCGGAGAAGAATGAAAAGGCGGCCAAGGGCAGCAAGGTGATCATCGTTATCAGCAACGGAGCCGAGATCAAGAAGGTTGCGGTTCCGAAGGTAACCGGCATCAGCGAATCCGCTGCCAGCAGTTCGCTGGAAGCTGTAAAGCTTTCCGTCGGTAAGGTATCCCATGAACACAGCGATACGGAGGCCGGCGTGGTCATCCGTCAGAGCGTAGCCGAGAATACATCTGTTGATGAAGGAACGAAGATCGATCTGGTGGTCAGCGACGGACCGCAGGTGATTACCTATACGGGAAGTGTTGCGGGCAGCATCACTGCTTCCGATCCGGATTTCCTGATGGACGACAAGGGCGTGACCGTAACCGTATATATCACGGACGGAACCGGAAGCTATGAGGTGGCAACCCAGGCGGTTTCCGCTGCGGATAAGGCAAGCATCAGCATTTCCGGTAAGGTAACGGGACTTACCGCTTCGGACGGCACCGTGACCATTTCCGTAAAGGATGATACGGATGTTGATGTGACAGGCTACTACAGAAACTCACTGACCATAACCTTCTCACCTGAGTAAATTGCGGAGACGGCGTGTTAGGAAAAATTGTAAAAGGGATCGGCGGCTTCTACTATGTGGCAGCCGCCGACGGAAAAATATATGAGACCAGGGCACGTGGGCTCTTCCGGAAGGAAGGGATACGGCCCTCGGTAGGCGATGACTGTGAGATCGAGATCCCGGATGCTGAGTCCCTCAGCGGAAGCGTGGTCTCGATTTTGCCGCGCCGCAGTATCCTGTATCGCCCGGTGGTTGCCAATGCCGACCAGGCGATTGTCATTTTTGCGGTTTCGAAGCCGGAACCCCATTTCGGACTGATCGACCGGTATCTGACCGGGATGCTCTGGCAGGAAATGCCCGTCATTCTCGTGCTGAATAAAATAGATCAGGATCCCGAAAAGGGAGAGGAAATGGCGGATCAGTACAGACGTGCGGGCTTCACCGTGCTCCTTACCTCTGCAAAGAAGAAGGAGGGAATAGGAGAACTCCGGGCCAGTATGGAGGGAAAGACATCAGTGCTTTCCGGCCCCTCCGGAGTAGGAAAATCCTCCCTGCTGAATGCCCTTTTTCCTGAGAAAAGAATGGAAACGGGAGAGATCAGCGAAAGGATCGGAAGAGGAAAGCATACCACCAGGCATTCCGAGCTGATGGTTGTGGGAAAGAATACCTACATTTGCGATACGCCGGGCTTTTCCTCGGTGGAGCTGCCGGAGGATATGGATGAGGATACCCTCTGCTACGGGTTTCCTGAATTTACTCCTTTCCTCGGAAAATGTCGTTTTACTTCCTGCCGCCACATGGCAGAACCGGACTGCGTCGTAAAGCAGGCCGTGGAGGATGGGGAGATAGAGAAAAGCCGTTACACAAGCTACTGCAGTATGCTGGAGGAGCTTAAGGGGCGGAGAAGGTATTGACAGACTTAAGGGACTGTTCATTTCATGAGGAGTCGAGGTGGCTGTTCATTTACGAGGAGGACCGGGGGGCTGTTCATTTTACGAGGAGGTCGGATCATGATCGAGAAGAAGCTGGCACCGTCCATGCTCAGTGCCGATTTCGGGTATCTGGAGCGGGATCTTCGCGCTGTGGCGGAGGCGGGTGCAGATTACCTGCATGTGGATGTGATGGATGGGAATTTTGTGCCGAATATCTCCTTCGGACCACCGGTGATCCGGGTGGTAAGGAAGATCATACCGGAGCTTACCATGGATGTGCATCTCATGGTGGAGGAGCCGGGACGTTATATTCAGGATTATGCTGCATGCGGCGCGGATATTCTGACAGTGCATGCAGAAGCGACAAAGCATATTCACAGCACGCTGCAGCAGATCGCTGCGGCAGGGATCAGGGCAGGCGTGGCCATCAATCCGGGAACGCCGGTGTCGGATATCCTTCCGGTACTCTCCATGGCGGATCAGGTTCTGGTGATGAGCGTGAATCCGGGTTACGGCGGACAGAGCCTGATACCGGAAACGCTGGAGAAGGTAACCGAGCTGGTACAGATCCGGAAGCGTATGGGGTTGTCCTTTGCCATTGAGATCGACGGCGGAGTAAAGCTGTCGAATCTGGATAAGGTACTGAAGGCCGGAACGGACGTGATCGTAGCCGGATCTGCGATCTTCGGAGGAGACATTCCGAAGGAAATGCGAGCCTTCCGTGAGATTATGGAAGCGGGAAGCATGGTATAGGGGGCGGAGATGAAGCTTATCATTGTGGCGGGAGGCAGCTGTGAGCCGGACTGGCTGAAGGAAAATACTGCTCCGCTGGTGAAGAAAGCTTCCGTATGGAAGTGCATGGGAGTCGATGCGGGAACGCTGACACTGCTGAAGGCCGGTCTCAGACCGGATTTTGTGATCGGAGATTTTGATTCCGTAACTCCTAAGGAGAAAGAAAGGATTCTGAAGGATTTCCCGCAGCAGACCGTACTTCAGCCCGAGAAGGATGATACGGATACAGAAGCGGCTCTTCGTCTTGCGGTACAGCTTCAGGCAGAGGAAATCCGGATCTTCGGAGCTTCGGGAAGCCGCCTTGATCATACGCTGGCAAATCTGCGGCTGCTGGATATTCCTTTTCAGGCAGGGATTCCGGCCACGATGGAAAATCCGAATAACAGGATACGCCTGATGAACGGAGAACTGCACATTTCAAAAAAGGATCAGTATGGACGGTATGTTTCGCTGCTGCCCTTTGACGGAAGGGCGCGGGGACTAACACTCACAGGCTTTAAATACCCGCTGGTGGACGGTGAGATCCCTTTTGCCACCAGTCTGGGGATCAGCAATGAGATAACCGGAGAGGAGGGCGTGATCCGACTCCGGGAAGGAAGACTGCTGGTAATGGAGACCTGTGACTGATTGTTTTTTCAGATGAGGAACAGGAAAATGAAGACCCAAAAGGCGAAAAAAGGAAAGAAGATCGGTCACGGCTTCGGAAGCTCCGTCAGCATTTCCGCAGTCGGTGTTCTTCTGATGCTTTTTCTCCCCTGGATGGTATATCAGAAGGGAGCAGGAGTGGCCTGGATCGCCATCGGCGCCTTTGTTGGGGTGCTTCTGATCTGGCAGCTTCTTTCTTATCGGCTGATGCGTTTTTCCCTTCAGCAGGAGGGAACGATCACGCTGCCCGGTTTTTTCAGCAGGCGTTATCATGAGAAATACCCGGTGATCCGTATCCTTTTTGCTCTGATCATTGCATCGGTTTTTCTGCTTGCTGCTATGGCATTGTTGAAGGGGATGGGGGATTATGGGGAAATCCTTTTTGGTATCAGACCTGAGATTACCAAGGGAATCCTTCTGCTCATTTCGCTGATCCTTCTTGTAACGCTCGGGCCGGAGCGGCTTCGCCCCGTAGACCGGTGGATCGCATTTCTGACACTGGGAGCTCTGATCGCTGTTAATTTTGCCGTATTCCGGTATCTGAGCGGGGAAGGTGTTCTGAAGAATATTTTCCACAGCTGGGCCTCCGGCTCAGTCAGCGTTTATGTGGATGTGGAGTATCTTTCCGGAGAGAGAATCGGGGTGTCGGAGCACATTTCCATGCTGAGCTACGGATTGCTGATCCTGGGGAGTCCGCTGGTGCTTCAGAGGCTGCAGCAGGGAGAAAACGGGAAGACCGTTCATACCTCCCGCCGGTGGGGTATCATCTTCAGCCTGCTTTCACTGTTCCTTGCGATTTTTGCCGGAGGCATGTTCCGGGCGGCTCTTTATCCGGCACAGATTGATTCACCGGGTGAATTCATCCGGCAGATCGCAAAAGAAGTCCCTTCCAGCGGCATCGTTTTCTATTCGTCCTGTATCCTGTTCCTTGTGGCAGGAGGACTGATTTTCTATGATATTCTGCATTCCTGTCTTCAGCAGGCAACCCTGATCCTGAAAAATGATCTTTTCGGAGAGGTCCGGAGGATCAGCTCGGGGACGAAAAAAAAGAAGAAAAATACGGAGTTCATCCGCAGGGATATCAGCAGGGAACTATCGGCGGTAATCTGCTGCCTGATCGCCGGCAGCGGTGCTTTCCTGGCAGGAGATGCGATCTATCGGGTCCTTCTGGAAACGCTGATCATTTCCGCCTGTGGGCTGGCGCCGGTAACGATCCTGTCCCTGTACTCCGGACGTATGAACCTTCCCGGCATGATCGCAGGATTCTTTGGAGGTGCTTTCTTTGCGGCCTTCTGGGAGCTGGTTCCGGTTTTCCAGACAGGCGAGAGTACGCTGAAAGAACTTGTGGGCTTTCACGGAACACTGCCGGGTATGGCCTTCGGATTTTTAGTCGCATGGATCGTGACTCTCCTTACACCGAAGCCCGCCTCGGACGTGGTCAAGGATTTTGAAGCGGTGAAATATCGTTATGTAACGGACGAAGGGGCGTGATCACATTTATGTGACCAGGCCCCTTTGAAAAAACGGTTACCGTAAATGTAAAAACACCCGGTTCCGAACCCGGGTGTTTTTGATATATACTATCAAAAATAGGGTGAGAGAGAGTTTGAAAAAACTATGGTCTTATAGTAAACCATAAATATGAACAAAGTATTAACGCGAGTAAAACGTTTTGTAAAATGTAATGAGTCATGATGTTAACAGGGATGACATATTTTTGATATCCTTCCGGCTTCCGTAATCTTTTCTTTTCAAGCGTTTTCCGTTGTGATATACTGGATATACTTTAGCTGCCGGCTGGTGAGCCGACGGTGGATCCCGTTGCATGGAAAAGGTGCGCGGGATGTGGAGATGAAACAAGGAGCAAAGGAAGCTATGGGTTTTATCAAAAATTTTCGAAGGGATTTTGCGCAGGCCGTGAATGAACTTCTTCCTGAATCGGACGAGAAGTCCGGGAAAAAGAAAAAAAAGACAGAAGACCCCGAACTCTCCGGTGAGCTGGAGACGATGCAGGAGGCGGAAGAGCAGGATATCTATGAACCTGCTGACGTGAGAGCAGCCGTATCCGAAGCAATTCTCCGCGAGGAAGCCGACAAGCTGCGGGAGGAGCTTCGTGCGTCTACGGATCGCAGGATAGAGGAAAGCAATCTGGAGCTGGATGAAGAGATCGATCAAATGGAATATTCCGGTGAGTATGATAAGGAATTCGATGACGGATATGATCCGGAGGATGAATACTACGAAGATGAAGATTATGACAGAGAAGTATCCGATGAGATTCCGAAGGACACGGTAGAGGACTACGCTGCCGCAGGTGAATTCACCGAAGAGGTGCCTGATGTTTCGTCCGAAGCATATGAAGAATCCGGTGCACTGACCGATTATGATGAAGGATACGGAATGGAAGAAGCCGGAGCAGAAGAGTTCCGAGAGGGGAAATCCGAGGCAGTCCGAGAAGGAAAAACCGAAGCGGAAGAAAACCAAGCGGAAAAAACTGAAGCGGGAATAACCGAAACGGAAGAAGCGGGAAAAACCGGAACGGAAGAAAACCAGGCGGGTAAAATCGAAGCGGTCCGAGAGGGAAAATCCGGAAGAGAAGAAACAGGAGCAGTACGAACGGAAAAAACCGAGACGAAGGCATCCGAAACAGCCGACTGGCCGGATGAATATGCAACGGCGGATGAAGCCGGGAAACCGGAAGCTGCTGATCCGGTGGAGAAAGCGGAAGTGACGGAAGAGGACGGCTGGACAAATACCGCCGGGGAACATTGTTCGGAAGAGGAAGAGAGGACGGAGCAAAAACCGGAAACTCTTTCCCATGAGATGGAGGAAGTAGAAAGGAAGAAGAATTATATGGCTGAACTGGAGCGTGCTGCAGGACTGGATGAGCCGATCTCAGGCCTTGCGGCGGATTGTACCTATATCACGGCGAAGACGAAGATCCGGGGTGACATCGAAACGGAAGGAGATATCGATCTTATCGGTGAGGTGATCGGAAACGTAGAATGCGGCGGAAAGCTGATCGCCGGCGGAACGATCTGCGGCGATATCCATGCCGGTGAACTCTATGCAAATCAGGCGAAGATCGAAGGTGAGATCCGCGTGGAAGGAGAAGTACGGGTCGGTGTGGGGACCGTGATCATGGGCAATATCTTCGGTTCCTCCGCGGTCATCGCCGGTGCAGTACAGGGAGATATCGATATCCAGGGACCGGTCATGGTGGATTCTTCCGCGGTGATCGTTGGAAATATCCGCTCTAAATCCGTTCAGATCAATAACGGTGCCATCATCGAGGGCTTCTGCTCCCAGGCTTATCTGGATGTGGATGTATCGAAGTATTTCCCGGAAGGAATGGGAAAGAAAAAGAATGAGAATGGCCTGAAAGAAGAAAGCACCGAACAAAGGAAAGCTTCGGGAAAGGCGGAAGAAACCGGAAAGAGAGAAAAGCCGGAAGAACCCGAGATGACTGAAGATCCTGAGAAGGCCGAGAATACTGAAAAGACTCAAAATACAGAAAAGGCCGAGGATACTGAAAAGGCCAAAGGTATAGAAAAGACCGAGGATTCTGATAAGACCGAATATCCTGAGACGAAGGAAAAATGGGAGAAAACCGGGAAGGATGATGGGGCTGAGGAAGTGACGGCGGAAGAAGCAGCGGAGAAAGCACTGGAGGAAAAAGGACAGAATAATCGAAACCGGAATAACCGGAATAAAAATCATAAGAACAGATAAGGAATGACAGAGATGAAAAGAGATCGTATCGTATTAAAGCTTTCCGGTGAAGCCCTGGCGGGTGAAGCGGGAACCGGCTTCAGTGAAGAGACAGTAAGAGACGTTGCAAAGCAGGCAGCCGAGATCGTGAAAAAGGGTACACAGGTGGCAGTCGTGATCGGGGGCGGTAATTTCTGGCGCGGACGTTCTTCTGAAGGAATGGACCGTGTTAAGGCCGATCAGATCGGTATGCTGGCAACTGTGATGAACGCCATTTATACGGCAGACATGTTCCGGCAGGAGGGAATGAAATGTCATGTCATGACACCCCTTCCCATGGCAAATATGACGGAGCAGTTTGTAAGAGATCAGGCGGTCCGTTATCTGAAGAAGGGACATGTGGTCTTCTTTGCCGGAGGGACAGGTCATCCCTACTTTTCAACGGATATGGCTGTTGTACTTCGGGCTATTGAGGTAGAGGCAGACTGCATTTTGGCAGCGAAGGCCATTGACGGCGTGTACACGGCTGATCCCAAGAAGGATCCGAATGCAAAGAAGATCGAGAAGCTTTCCATGCAGGATATCGTGGATAAGAAGCTGGGCGTTATCGATCTTGCTTCGGCAGTTCTGGCCATGGAGAATCATATGCCCATGCTGCTCTTCGGCCTTGCGGAGAAGGACAGCATCGTAAATGCCGTATGCGGAAAGTTTACGGGTACGGAGATCACGGCGGACTGACATTTGCCATGTATTCGGTCTGCGGATGGATGACCACACAGATACAGATGGCGTGTTACCTCAGAGGGAGTGTTATCCAGAAAGCGTGTTATCCCGGAAAGCATATTATCCCGTAAGGCGTGCTATCCCGGAAGGTGTATTATCCCGGAAGGCGTGCTATCCCGGAAGGTGTATTATCCCGGAAGGCATGCTATCCCGAAAGGCATATTATCCCAAAAGATGTGTTATCTCAGAAGGCAAGTGATCGAAGGAAGGATTCGAGATTCGACTATACAATAATCAGGAAACAGTATCAGCAGCCTGCTGACGGCAGGCGCATAAAATATTAAAAAGGAACGGCTTCCACGGAAGCCCAGAAGGAGGAGGAAAAATGGCAGAGTACGAGGAGAAAATGCAGAAGGCACTGGATAATCTGAATGCGGATTATGCAACCATCCGTGCAGGACGGGCGAATCCCCACATTTTAGATAAGATCAAGGTGGATTATTACGGAACGCCGACCGGTATGCAGGGTGTGGCAAATATTACGGTACCGGACGCAAGAACCCTGATGATCAGTCCCTGGGAGCCGAAGATGGTGAAGGAGATCGAGAAGGCGATCATGGCTTCCGATCTGGGCCTGAACCCGAATAACGATGGTAAAAATGTGATCCTGCATTTCCCTGAACTGACGGAGGACCGTCGTAAGGAACTGGCAAAGGATATCAAGAAGAAGGGCGAGGCTGCCAAGGTTGCCGTCCGCAATATCCGCAGAGACGCCAATGAAATGGTAAAAAAGCAGAACAAGGCCGGTGAGATCTCCGAAGACCAGCAGAAGCAGGAGGAAGAGAAGATCCAGAAGGCAACCGACAAATTTGTGGCTGAGATCGATAAAATGGTGGATGCCAAGACAAAGGATATCATGACAGTCTGATCGGAGCACGCTATGCAAAGAGAAATCGACGGAGTTATGTATGAGGTTCCGACTCACATGGCTGTGATCATGGACGGAAACGGCCGTTGGGCAAAAAAACGCATGATGCCCCGTATGCTGGGACACCGGCAGGGGGCAAAGGTGCTGGAGCAGTCCTGCGAGGACGTTTGGAATCTCGGGGTGAAATATTTTACGGTATACGCCTTTTCTACGGAGAACTGGAAACGTTCCCAGGAGGAGATCGCGGGGATCATGGACCTTCTGCGCACCTATCTGAAGGATCTGGCAAAGAAGTGTAATAAGAACAATATGCGCATGCGCTTTATCGGAGACCGTAGTGTTCTGGATCAGGATATTCAGGATAAAATGCGGGAGGTAGAGGAAGAATCTGCGCAGAATGACGGACTGCAGTTTACGGTCGCCCTGAATTACGGCGGCCGCGATGAGCTGCGCCGAATGACAATGAAGCTTGCGGAACAGGTGAAAAAGGGTGAACTCGATGCCTCGGAGATCACGGAGGAACTGATCTCCCGGAACCTGGACACCTGTGAGCTGCCTGACCCGGATCTTCTGGTGCGGACCAGCGGGGAAGAAAGAATATCCAATTATCTGCTGTGGCAGCTGGCCTACGCCGAGTTTTATTTCACGGATGTGCTGTGGCCGGATATGAACCGGAAACAGTTTATCGAGGCAATCAAGTATTACAGCGGCCGTGACCGCCGGTACGGAGGGGCGAAGTAGAGAGCCTTTCATTTTACGGATGTGCTGTGGCCGGATATGAACCGGAAAAAGTCCGTTCAGGGATTCTCCGGTTTTCATGTGCGGGTAAATACTCTGCGGCAAATATGTTAGAAAAGAGATAAGAGCAATCATGTTTTGGACAAGACTTGCAAGCGGAACTGTATTGGTGATCCTTTTTATCGGGATCCTCTGGGTGGGCGGATGGCTTACCTGCTGGTCGATGTGCCTTCTGTCACTGATCGGTGTTTTTGAACTGATGCGGGTATACAAGCTGGAAAAATCCGCACTTGCGATTCTGGCGTATCTTGCGACTATCGTTTATTACACCATGCTTTTCATAGGCAAGACGGATCTTCTGATGCCGGTAATGATCAGTTATCTGCTTCTGGTTCTGGCGGTTTATGTGCTCGCCTTCCCGAAATTCAGGGATAAGGATATGATGGCGGCATTTCTGTCCTTCTACTATGTGAGCGTGTGTCTGTCCTACGTTTACCGTCTGCGGGATATCAAGGACGGGGGATATTTTATCATTCTTGTTTTCCTGTGTTCCTGGGGAAATGACACTTTGGCCTATGCCACGGGACGCCTGATCGGAAAGCATAAGATGAGTCCGATCCTCAGTCCGAAGAAGAGTATCGAAGGCCTGATCGGCGGAATCGTCGGAGCAGGGATTCTCGGAGTCATTTTCGGAATCATTTTCAATGCAAATGTCCATCCGATCCCGAATGCGCCACTCTGGTTCGGCCTGGTGGGGATGGTGGGTGCGATACCGGCGGTGATCGGAGATCTGGCGGCATCAGCCATCAAGAGAAATAACGATGTGAAGGACTACGGAAAGCTGATCCCCGGACACGGGGGTGTCATGGATCGCTTTGACAGTATGATCTTTACCGCACCGATCATTTATTACGCAATCCTTTTTGTTTTGTGATTTTTGAATAAACGGACCGAATGACGGTCTGCATAACCAGGCGGCATGCCTTATCAAAATCAGTGCCGCCTGCGTGAAATGGGAGAATACATGAAAAAACTGTCGATCATCGGGTCAACGGGTTCCATCGGAACTCAGACCCTGGAAATCGTAAGAGAAAGTAAGAAATATGAAGTGGTGGCACTGGCCTGCGGACGCAACATTCAACTGATGGAGCGTCAGATGAGGGAGTTCCACCCTTCTTTTGTTGCTGTGGCAAAGGAAGAGGACGCCGCAGAGCTTCGGGACAGGACACGGGATCTGGATATTCCCGTGGAGTGTGGTATGGAGGGACTGATCCGTGCCGCAGCCTGGGATACGGCGGATATCACAGTCACTGCGATTGTGGGTATGATCGGTGTGCAGCCGACGCTGGCAGCCATCGAAGCCGGTAAGGATATCGCCCTTGCGAATAAGGAAACGCTGGTGACGGCGGGACATCTGGTGATGAAGGCTGCACAGGAGAAGGGAGTGAAGATCCTCCCGGTAGACAGTGAGCATTCGGCCATCTTCCAGTGCCTTCAGGGCAACCGGGGAAATGAGATCAGCCGTATCCTTCTTACCGCTTCCGGAGGACCTTTCCGGGGAAGAACCAGAGAGGAGCTGGCAAATGTTACGGTAGAGGATGCCCTGAAACATCCCAACTGGAGCATGGGACAAAAAATCACCATCGACAGTGCGACAATGGTCAATAAAGGACTGGAAGTGATCGAGGCCACCTGGCTCTTTGATGTACCGCCTGAAAAGATAGAGGTTCTGGTTCAGCCTCAGAGCATCATTCATTCCGCCGTGGAATACACGGACGGCGCCGTGATCGCCCAGCTGGGAACGCCGGATATGAAGCTTCCCATTCAGTATGCCCTGACCTGGCCGGAGAGAAAACCTCTTTCCGGAGACCGGTTGGATTTCACAAAGCTTTCTGCCATCACTCTGGCTCAGCCTGACAGGAAGACCTTCCTGGGACTGGACTTTGCCTATCGCGCCGCAGCGGAGGGCGGAATCCTTCCCACGGCCATGAATGCGGCAAATGAAATGGCGGTAGCACATTTCCTTGCCAAAAAGATCACCTTCCTGGAGATCTATGATTGGATTGCCTACGCCATGGATACAGCGCCGAAGATCCCTCATCCGACGGTTGAGGAGATCCTGCAGGAGGAAAAGAACGTGGAGGAACGCCTGCGGGCCAGATACGGAGACTGAAGTCATCCTGAGCAACGTGAAGGATCTTATCAGAGGAAAGGGTTCTTTGGCTGGTGCCCGCGGAGTGACTGTAGGGTTACGACGTTGGAAAGATAATAACAGGAAAGAGGCATTTTCATGCTAAAAATCGTAGCAATCATCTTGATGTTCGGTATCATCGTTTTTGTACATGAGTTCGGACATTTCCTTTTTGCAAAACTGAATCATGTCAGGGTGAATGAATTCGCCATCGGAATGGGACCGGCCATCATGAAGTTCGGAAAGAAGGAAACCACCTATTCCATCCGCATCCTTCCCATCGGCGGGTACTGCCTGATGGCAGGACAGGATGGAGAAGAAACGGATGATCCGGAGGGAACCTTTGAATCCAAATCGGTACTGGCCCGGCTTTCCATAATGCTGGCGGGTCCTTTCTTCAATTTTCTGCTGGCGGTCATCCTGTCCATCGGAACGGCACATTTTTATCTGGTGGATCCTCCGGTGATCTCTGCGGTTTCCCAGGGAAGCGCCGCGGAGGAGGCGGGAATGGAGCCCGGTGACGAGATCGTCGCGCTCAACGGAGAGAGCATCAGCCTCTTTCGGGAGGTTACTCTGTTCCGGCAGATAGAGGATCTGACGAAACCGATAGAGGTCACCTATCTCCATGACGGGCAGCAGATCACGAAGACGATGAATCTGACAAAGGAACAGAATTATATGTTTGGCATTACCTGCAATCCCAGGGATGCGAAGAACTTCGGCGAGGAGCTGTACTACGCTCTGGTCGAAGTAAGATTTCAGATCACCACAGTCATCAAATCCGTGAAAATGCTTTTCACCGGCAAAGCCTCCGTGAAGGACCTTTCCGGACCGGTGGGGATTGGAAGCATGATGAGCGATGTGATCGATGAAGCCCAGGAATCCGGCGGCACGAAAAATGCAATCCTGTCCATCATCAGCTTTATGATCCTGGTCAGCGCAAATCTGGGCGTCATGAATCTGCTGCCCATACCGGCGCTGGACGGAGGACGTATCCTGTTCCTGTTGATCGAAGCGGTAACACGGAAGAGAGTACCGAAGGAAAAGGAAGCCATTGTGAATTTCATCGGCTTCGCTTTGCTCATGCTGTTGATGATCTTTGTATTCTTTAACGATATCGTGAAGCTGTTCAGGTAGTGTCATCCTGAGCGAAGCGAAGGATTTATGAGATTCTTCGGCCTGCGGCCTCAGAATGACATGGGCCTGCGGCCTTAAAATGACGGAATAATGTCATCCTGAGCGAAGCGAAGGATCTATGAGATTCTTCGGCCTGCGGCCTCAGATTGACAGAGAGCCTACGGCCTTAGAATAACAGAAGGCCTGCGGCCTTAAAATGACAGGGGAGGGCATTTATGACTTTCAGGGAAAAAACAAGACAGGTGAAGATTGGTTCCGTTACCATTGGTGGAGGAAACCCAATCGCGATCCAGTCGATGACAAATACGGAAACATCTGATGTGGAGGCAACCGTCCGGCAGATCCTGCTTCTGGAGAAAGCGGGGTGTGAGATCGTTCGCTGCACGGCGAATACAGAGGCTGCGGCGGATGCATTTGATGCCATAAAGAGCAGGATCCATATCCCGGTGGTGGCGGATATCCATTTTGATTACCGGCTGGCCATCCGGGCCATGGAACACGGGGCAGACAAGATCCGCATCAATCCGGGCAATATCGGCGGGGAGGAAAATGTCCGGAAGGTGGTTGAAGCTGCGAAGAAATATCAGGTTCCCATCCGTGTGGGTGTGAACAGCGGATCCCTGGAAAAACAGCTGATCGAAAAGTACGGCGGCGTGACGGCTGAGGGAATCGTGGAAAGTGCACTGGACAAGGTGCAGATGCTGGAACGGGAGGATTTTCATGATATCGTGATCAGTATCAAGTCTTCGGATGTTCTGATGGCGGATGCCGCGCACCGACTGATCAGTGAGCAGACGGATTATCCTCTGCATGTGGGGATAACGGAATCCGGTACAGTTTGGAGTGGAAACATCAAATCCTCTGTCGGACTGGGGCTTATCCTCGGGGCTGGAATCGGAGATACGATACGGGTTTCGCTGACGGGTGACCCGGTGGAGGAAATACGGACAGCAAAGCTGATCCTGCGGACACTGGGACTCCGGAAGGAGGGGATCACACTGGTGTCCTGTCCAACCTGCGGACGGACGAAGATCGATCTGATCGGGTTGGCAAATCAGGTGGAGCGGCTTTGTGACAGCTATCCGAATCTTACGGCAAAGGTAGCGGTCATGGGCTGCGTTGTAAATGGTCCCGGTGAAGCAAGAGAGGCAGATCTGGGTGTGGCCGGAGGCATCGGAGAAGGCCTGATCTTCCGGCACGGAGAGGTCCTTCGGAAGGTGAAGGAGGATGAAATCCTCCCGGCACTGAAGGAGGAACTGGATAGAATGCAGTAACGATCCGCGGTCTGCCGGTAAGAACTGCATGCTTGCATGCATTTCCTGAGAAATATGTAAAATATTACCTCGGAAGCTTCTAATATGCGCGAGATAGTTCGGCAGCAGGTAATAATTCCAGTAAAATTGATAAAATATTACCTTGGAAGCTTCAATTATGCGCGGGATAGTTCGGAAGTAAGTAATAATTCCAGAAAAATTGATAAAATATTACCTTGGAAGCTTCAATAATGCGCAGGATAGTTCGGAAGCAGGTAATAATTCCAGAAAAATTGATAAAAATATTACCTCGGAAGCTTCAATTATGCGCGGGATAGTTCGGAAGCAGGTAATAATTCCAGAAAAATCGATAAAATATTACCTCGTAAGCATCTAATATGCGCGAGATAGTTCTGCAGCGGGTAATACAAAGTGACAAGAGCAATGCGGAATAATAGGAGAGTTGCATAACAACACAAGAAATGCAGAATAGCAGGACTGCACAGTCAGACAGTAAGTGAGGGGTTACATGGAAGAAAGGCAGATGACAGAGGTATTTCCGGGGCTGACATTTTCACCTGCGGTGGGGAAATATCTTCAGGATACGACAGTGACGCGGGTTGTGATGAGCAGCCAGAAGAAAACACTGGAAGTATACCTTACTTCAAATCATCTGATTGGAAAAGATATCCTGTATCGGGCGGAGGAGGAGATTCGTTCCTTTCTGTTCGGAAGGGATGAAAGCTATCTCGTAAAGATGCGGGAAAGGTTTCTTCTTTCGGGACAATATACGGCGGAGAAGCTGATGGAGCTCTATATGAGCAGCCTCCTTTTGGAGCTTTCCCGGGATAACCATGTGGATTTCCGGCTGATCAAAAGGGGAAACTGGCTGATGACGGAGAATACGCTGCATCTGACGCTTCCCAATACGGAGCTTTCCCGCAGCAGGGAGAAGCAGATCCGGGATTTCTTTGAAGATTGTATGCGGACACGCTTCGGACTATCGATCAGCGTGTCATTTTCCTATGCGGGAAATATGCTGCGAAAGAAACCTGCAACGGAGGAAAATACTGCGGGAAACGGAATCTCCTATGCGGAAAGGATAGCGGGAAACGGAATCTCCCATGCGGAAGGAGCAGCGGGAACCGGGCTCTCCTATGCAGAAGGGACAGTGGGAACCGGGCTTTCACGAATGGCTGCTGCAGACGGAGATGGACTTTCCGGCTCAGGGGCTGAGAATACGGAATCCTTGTATGCGGGCATTTCCGGGCAGTATGGGGATGCTTCCTCAGGGGCTATAACAGGTGGTAATTTAGGAGATATGACAAGGGAAGGCCACAATGCAGGAGATGCGATGGCAGGCCACAATGCAGGGGATACGATGGCAGGCCACAATGCAGGAGAAATGGTCGGAGATGGCGATACGCTCGGAGATACCTTAAGGACCGGTGAAAATAGCAAAGATACCTCAATGGCAGGAGATATGATCGGGGCCGGCGTTGATACCGGAGATGCCTCAAAGGCAGGCAATAAGGCAGGTGGAAACGCCAAAGAAGCGGCGAAGGCCGGCAATAAGGCAAGTGGTACGTCAAAGACAGGCGGTAGCACCAAAGTTACGGCAACGGCAGGCGATAAGGCCGGGAACAGGAGAAATATCCGCGGACAGGGTTATTCCGGGAAGAGAAGGTCCTTTGTCCGGGTTACGGATTCAGATTGTATTTACGGTAAAAATGTGGAGGGAGACTGTGTTCCCATCAGTACCCTGTCCCAGGCTACTCTGGGAGAAATCTGTGTGAAGGGGCAGGTGATCTCCATTGAAGAAAGAGAGCTGAAGAGCGGGAATTTTCTCCTCATCGCGGAGATCACGGATGACACGGATACCATTTCCATGAAGCTCTTCTTAAGCCCCGAGGATAAGGAGCTTTTCCTGGAGGACTTCCGGGAAAAGAAGTTCTACAAGGTGAAGGCTACGGTGGAGTACGACAGCTATGCCCGGGATATCACGCTGATGAACATTTTCGGGATCAAGGAGATTCCGGATTTCCGGACGAGCCGCGAGGACGGAGCGGAGGAAAAGAGAGTGGAGCTTTCCCTTCACACCGGTTTCTCCGAGGCTGACAGCGTGGTGGATGTGGAACAGGCCATTGCCCGGGCAAAGCGCTGGGGCATGAAAGCCATTGCTATTACAGATAACGGGGTAGTGCAGGCATTTCCGGTGGCAAACCACGCCTTGAAAAAGGGCGATGATTTCAAGGTGATCTACGGGGTGGAAGGGTATTTCGTGGATGATCTGAAGACGCTGGTGCTGAATTCCGATGCGGAGGAAAAGGGCGGAGAGCTGTACGGGGAACAGGAATACGTGGTATTCGATATCGAGACCACGGGTCTGTCCTGGAAGGTCTGCAAGATCATTGAGATCGGTGCCGTACGCGTGGATGCGGAAGGAAAGGAAATCGGGCGCTTTTCGGAATTCGTGAATCCGGAGGAACCCATTCCCTATGAGATCGAGCTGCTCACCTCCATCAATGACAGAATGGTTATGGACGCACCAACCATAGATGTGATCCTTCCCCGTTTTCTGGACTTTGCGAAGGATGCGATTCTGGTAGCGCATAATGCAACCTTTGATACGGGTTTTATTCAGGAGTTCTGTGAACGGCTGGGGCTGCCCTATCCCTTCCTTGCACTGGATACCATGACACTGTCCCATATTCTGATCCCGCAGCTGGGGTGGTACACACTGGACAGGCTTTGTAAGCATTTCAGCGTGGTCAATGCCCACCATCACAGGGCGTGCGACGATGCGGATGTGACAGCAAAGATCTTTGTCCGTCTTCTTGCCATGCTGAAGGAGAAGGGAATCAATACCGTTGAGGAGCTGAACCGGATGGGACGGGAATCCGACGATGCCATCCGAAAGGCAAGGCCGAAACGCGGTACGATCCTGGTGAAAAATGAAACAGGAAGAGTCAATTTGTATCGGATCATTTCCGAGTCCCATATCCGGTATTTTAACCGGGTGCCCCGGATTCCCTTAAGTCTGATCGAAAAGTACCGGGAGGGGCTGCTGCTGGGAACGGCGGCATCCGAAGGACAGCTGTATCAGGCGCTGCTGGACGGCGCCAGCGATGCGGAAATCGCCCGGATCGTAAGTTATTATGATTATCTGGAGGTGCAGCCTACCGCGCATAACAGACATCTGATCGAGGACAGCAAGGTCGCGGCGGTGCGTTCCGAAGAGGATCTGCAGGACCTGAACCGGCGGATCATTTCACTGGGCAGACAGTTCGGAAAACCGGTGGCTGCGACGGGAGATGTTCATTTTCTGGATCCCGAGGATGCGGCTTATCTTACAATCATTCAGGAGGGAAGCAAGGACAAGGGACCGAAGAAGGGGAAGGAGATCAAGCTGATCCCCATTGCGGAGGGAGAGAGCGCACTTTCCAACGAAATGCTGCGCCAGCCACCGCGGTATTTCTATACCACGGAGGAAATGCTGCAGGCCTTTTCCTATCTGGACCCGGATGAGGCGAAGGAGATCGTGATCGAGAATCCCAACCGGATCGCGGATATGATCGAAAAGATCTCTCCCGTGCGGCCGGATAAATGTCCTCCGGTCATTGAGGATTCCGACAAAACACTGCGGGAGATCTGTGAGAACAGGGCTCATGAGATTTACGGAGAAGAGCTTCCGCCCATCGTTTCGGAACGGCTGGAGAAGGAACTGCATTCCATTATATCCAATGGCTATTCCGTAATGTATATTATCGCTCAGAAGCTGGTGTGGAAGTCTAATGCAGACGGATATCTGGTAGGATCCCGGGGGTCCGTGGGCTCGTCCTTTGCGGCTACCATGGCGGGAATCACGGAGGTGAATCCCCTTTCACCTCACTATATCTGTCCGGAATGTCATTTTACGGATTTCGATTCGCCGGAGGTGATCGCCTTCTCGGGCATGTCCGGCTGTGATATGCCGGACCGGAACTGCCCGAAATGCGGACATAAGCTGATCAAGGAGGGACACGACATCCCCTTCGAAACCTTCCTGGGCTTCAAGGGAGATAAGGAGCCGGATATCGATCTGAATTTCTCCGGCGATTATCAGCCCCGGGCCCATGCCTTTATCGGAGAAATGTTCGGAGAGGATCACGCCTTCCGGGCAGGAACCATCACCACCTTTGCGGAAAAAACGGTATTCGGTTACATTAAGGGCTTCTGCGAACGGCGGGGAATCACCATGCGGCAGGCGGAAATGAACCGTATCGTACAGCATTGTCTTGGGGTGAAACGTTCCACAGGCCAGCATCCCGGCGGTATCATCGTGACACCGGCAAATGAGGAGATTTACAGCTTTACGCCCATTCAGCGGCCGGCCAACGATATGACGGCGGACACCATAACAACACATTTTGAATATCATTCCATTGACCATAACCTGCTGAAATTTGATATACTGGGACATGATGATCCCACCATGATCCGACGGCTGGAGGATCTGACGGGACTGGATGCGAAGAAGGTACCACTGGATGATCCCAAGGTAATGTCACTGTTCCATGGAACGGAGGCGCTGGGGATCACCCCCGGGGACATCGACGGTACGCCCCTTGGGGCACTGGGAATCCCGGAATTTGGCACGGACTTCGCCATGCAGATGGTGATCGATGCGGATCCCCAGAGCTTTTCGGATCTGGTGCGGCTTTCCGGCCTGTCCCACGGAACGGGCGTATGGCTGGGCAATGCCAAGGACCTTATCCAGGAAGGCGTCTGCAAGCTTTCCTCGGCAATCTGCTGTCGTGACGATATCATGGTTTACCTGATGCACATGGGCCTTCCTTCGGGAGATGCCTTCAGCATCATGGAAAATGTCCGAAAGGGCAAGGTGGCCAAGGGGGCATGCGATAAGTGGGACGGCTGGAAGCAGATGATGCACGAACACGGAGTTCAGGAATGGTATTCCGGCAGCTGTGAGAAGATCGAGTACATGTTCCCGAAGGCCCATGCGGTGGCTTATGTCATGATGGGCTGGCGGGTGGCTTATTTCAAGGTTTATTATCCCCTTGCATACTATGCGGCATTTTTCAGTATCCGTGCAACTGCCTTTTCCTACGAAAAAATGTGTCAGGGCAGGGAACGTCTGGACCGGGAGCTGCATGCATTGCAGGCGATCCCGAAGAATGACCAGACCGCGAAGGATCAGGGCGAGATCAAGGACATGCGGATCGTGCAGGAAATGTATGCCAGAGGATTTGAATTCATGCCCATCGACATTTACCGGGCGGATGATAAATATTTTCAGATCATTGACGGAAAGCTGATGCCAAGCTTTTCATCCATTGACGGAATGGGAGAGGCGGCAGCGACCTCGCTGAAGGAGGCGGCAAAGGACGGGATCTTCCTGTCGCGGGCGGAGCTGAAGGCAAGAGCCAAGCTTTCCGGCACGCTGATCGATAAGATGGCGGAGCTTGGTATTCTGGGAGATATGCCGGAGACAGGACAGCTGAGTTTTCAATTCCTGTGATGTCATCTTGAGAATAAAGGCCTCGGAATGACACGAGAATGTCATCCTGAGCGAAGCGAAGGATCTCTTGTAAAACAACAGTGTAATATTATTATTTTTTTGAGGAGGAAAAGGATATGTACGAGAAGGTTACGGAAACAATATTGAATGTAGGCGTTAACGATTCGGACATCAAGATGTTCGAGAATCAGTATGATCTGCCGGAAGGAATGGCATATAATTCCTATCTCATTCTGGACGAGAAGGTATGCCTGATGGATTCCGTGGATGCGGATGTGACGGATCAGTGGTTCGCCAATCTGGATGCCGCACTGGGAGACCGTGCCGTGGACTACGTGGTGGTTCAGCATATGGAGCCGGATCACTCCGGTTCGCTGATCAGTCTGGTGGATAAGTATCCGGAGATTCAGATTTATACCGGACAGGGAACGGTGAATCTTCTGAAGCAGTTCTTCGACCGGGATCTCAGTGACCGCGTGCATGTGGTAAAGGAGGGTGACACTCTGGAACTGGGAAGCCACAGCCTTACCTTTTACGCGGCACCCATGATCCACTGGCCGGAGGTTATCATGACCTATGAAAAAAGTGAGCAGGTGCTCTTCTCCGCCGACGCCTTCGGCAAATTCGGCGTACGGGAAGCAGAGCCGGAGGACTGGGCCTGCGAGGCAAGACGGTATTATTTCAATATCGTCGGTAAGTACGGCATGCAGGTGCAGAATGTCCTGAAGAAGCTGGAGACCCTCTCTCTGCAGCACATTTGCTCACTGCACGGACCGGTGCTTCCGCAGAATGAGGAGCTGTCCTTCTATCTTCAGAAATATCAGACCTGGTCTCAGTACCTGCCGGAGGATCCGGGGGTTGCACTGATCTATGCCTCTATTCATGACCAGGGAACAAAGCAGGCGGCGCTGAAGCTGGCGGAGCTGCTTCAGGCAAAGGGCATCAAGGTGGGCATCACGAACCTCACCGAGGATGATATCCACGAAGGCGTGGAGGATGCCTTCCGTTATGACCGGATGATCCTCTGTGCATCCTCCTACGATGCGGATCTCTTCCCGCCCATGACGAAGTTCCTCAACATCCTGAAGATCAAGGCTTACCAGAAGCGGAAGGTCGCCCTGGTGGAGAACGGCAGCTGGGCCCCCTCTGCGGCAAGAGTGATGAAGACGTATATTGAAGGCTTTAAAGATGTGGAACTGGTAGAGCCGGTAGTAACCATAAGGTCTACGCTGAAGGAAGCGGATGTGGCGAAGCTGGAAGAGATTGTGGAGAAGATGGGGTAGGAACGAACGAAGAATCTGAGATAATTCTGTGCAGGGTGGAGTAAATATGACGAAAGCAGTGATCTTTGATCTTGATGGGACGTTACTTGATACCAGTGAAGGTGTCATCCAGTCAGTTAAGTACACGATAAGTGCATTAGGGTATGAACCACTGCCGGAAGATCAGTACCGAACCTTCATCGGTCCTCCAATCCATCACCGGATAATGCAGATTTACGGAGTGGATGAGGAGCAGGCAAAGGTTGCTATGTATACCTTTCGAAATCATTATCCTTTGGGTGACATGTACAAGGCTTCTCACTATGAAGGAATGAATGAACTTCTCAAGAATCTGAAAGCGGATGGCTTGCTGCTGGGGGTCTGTACCTATAAACGGGAAGATCAGGCAAAAATACTTCTAGAGAATAAGCATTTAGCATCATTTTTTGAGGTGATCCACGGGCAGGATTCTGAAGGAAAGATGACTAAGGCAGAGGTTTTGCAAAAAACATTGGCTGATCTGGGGGTAAATCCTGATGAGACGGTTATGGTTGGAGATGCATATACGGATGCCGAAGGGGCAGCTGAGGCAGGTGTTCCGTTCCTTGGTGTAACATACGGATTCGGATTTCGTGGAAAGAACGATGTGGCAAAGTATCCGAATATCGGAGCTGCGGAAACTACCGGGGAAATCAGGATGATCATTAAGACATTGTGAGGCCCAAGCTACACCCGGAGAACGGACAGTATAGAAAAATGGAAACAGTTGTCTCGGAGAAATAGAAGAACGGAGACAGTTGCCTCGGAGATAAGGATTGGGTAATGATCTCCAACAGGGATTGGAGGAGTGTATGGGTGGTAGAAAATATTTGCTGGATTGTACATTGAGAGATGGCGGATATCTGAATGACTGGGAATTTGGTCATGATAATATGGTTAACATTTTTGACAGGGTGGTGACTTCCGGGACGGACGTGATTGAGATTGGATTCCTGGATGATCGTCGAGTATTTGACATCAATCGGAGTATAATGCCATCCACAGATTGTGTAGAGAAGATATATGGCCGGCTGGACAGGAAGAATACTCTGGTAGTCGGAATGATCGATTACGGCACCTGCGATATCAGCAATATACAACCCTGTGAGGAATCCTATCTGGATGGAATAAGGGTCATCTTTAAGAAGGATAAACGAGTTCCGGCTATTGATTTTTGCAGCCAGGTGGTTGAGAAGGGTTATAAGGTTTTTGTTCAACTGGTTTCTGTATCAAGCTATACAGACGATGAGCTTCGGGATGTTGCTGCGCTTGCAAATGGTATTCATCCTTATGCTGTTTCCATGGTGGATACTTATGGCTTGTTGAATCCTACAGAGTTGACTCATATTTTGGAAATCCTTGATCAAGAACTCTCTCCTGAGATCATACTGGGTTTTCATGCACATAATAATTTTCAACTTGGGTATATCAATGCTGTAACTGTTCTGGAATATCAGACCAAAAGGGATATTCTTGTGGATGGAACCCTTTATGGCATGGGAAAGAGCGCCGGAAATGCCCCATTGGAACTGATCGCAATGTACATGAATGAACACTTTCGAAAGAATTATGTAGTTACGGAAATGCAGGAGGCTATCACTTCCAGTATTTTGAATTTCCAGCAAAAATCTCCCTGGGGATATCAGCTATTCTACTACATAGCTGCATCGAATAAGGTGCATCCTAATTATGTGTCCCATCTTATGAACAAGAGGACGCTTTCAATCACGGCTGTAAATGAGATTTTACAGAAAATTCCCGAGGATCAGAAGCTAGAAAAGAATATGAAGCTGATCGAGCAGTTGTATCTGGATTATCAGAAAGAAGAATGCGATGATACAGCAGATTTGGAGCGCTTGAAGGGAGACCTCCGGGGACAGGAGATACTGATCATAGGGCCGGGGACCACCATCAGAACCCATGCGGATCAGATACGAAACTATATAAAGAATAATAAACCGGTGATCATATCGATTAACTACATCCCTGCCATTATTCACCCAGACTATATGTTTATCACGAATTCCTCCCGCTATCTGCAGGCTGCAACGCAAATACATGCTGAGGAGAATAGCGATATAAAGCTGATCGCATCCTCTAATCTGAAGCGCAGCTCCAGAGAATTCGATTATGTGGTAAACTATTCGCGGATCATTGATGAAAAAGCGGTTTTTCCAGATAATTCCATGTGTATGCTGATCCGTACACTAATTCATTGTGGGTGCCGACGGGTAATACTTGCTGGTCTGGATGGTTATTCACCGGATAATGTGAATTATTATGATGTTTCAAAAGCGTACAGTTTTCTAAAAGAAAAGGCAGAAGCACTGAACAGATATGCAATAGAATTCTTTGCATCTATTCAGGATAGGGTAGATGTGAGATTCCTTACGCCGTCGGCTTATGAGGTTAAATAATGAAACTGCTCCTGAAGAATTAAGACAAAGAGGTATCTTCGTGAAAATAAAAGTAGCCAAATATATTTCTGAATTCTTTACCTCACATGATGTGACGGATTGTTTTATGGTTACAGGTGGCGGGGCAATGCACCTTGATGATGCGCTAGGGCATCAGGAAGGCATGAAATGTACCTTTAATCACCATGAACAGGCATGCGCAATTGCTGCTGAGGGATATACCCGGATGACAGGTAAGATCGCCCTTGTGTGTGTGACCAGCGGACCAGGCGGAACAAACGCAATCACGGGGGTGATGGGCGGATGGGTGGATTCGATTCCCATGTTTATAATATCCGGTCAGGTAAAAAGAGAAACAACTACATGGTCGTGTCAAGAACTGGGACTTCGTCAGCTAGGTGATCAGGAATTTCAGATCATTGATTCTGTAAAGAATATGACAAAGTATGCGGTTATGATCACTGAACCGAGTGAGATCGCTTTCCATCTCGAAAAAGCCTGGTATCTGGCCTTGGAAGGAAGAGGAGGTCCTGTGTGGCTGGATATCCCCTTGGATGTACAAGGGGCGATGGTTGAAACGGAGGAGATGATTCACTTCGATGTTGAATATGAGAAGAACAACCAACGTAATGATTTACGATATGATAGCAGTTGCTATTCTGAACCAAAGATGAAGTATCCTTGTGACAACACTGTGATTAGAAAAATCGTTGAAAGGATCCGCTCGGCAAAAGCGCCACTGATCCTTTCGGGAACAGGAATCCGACTGGGTAATGCAGAGGAGGAATTTCTCTCATTTGTTGAAAAATATAAGATTCCTGTGGTCACTGCATGGAATGCAAATGACACGATCGCCTATGATAATCCATACTATGTTGGTATGCCGGGAACTGTTGGAATCAGGTCCGGTAATTTCGCAATACAGAACTGTGATCTTCTGATCAGTCTTGGATGCCGGATGAATATCCGAATGATAGGATACAACCATTTTGATTTTGCAAAGAATGCATATAAGGTCGTCGTGGATATCGATGAGAGGGAGTTACGTAAACCAACGGTGAAGATAGATCTTCCGGTATGTTCAGATGTAAAAAGATTCCTCAACAAGATGCTGGATGAAAAGTATACTCCTTTGGTCGAACATGAGACTTGGAGGGCATGGTGCAGAAATCTATTAGAGCGATTTCCTGCGAATCGTCCGGAGTTTCATTCTTCTGAAAATGCAATGTTGAATCCATACAGTTTCATCGATTCCTTGTTCCTGAAACTTCGAGAGGATGATCGAATCATTTGTGGAAATGGAAGTGCATGTGTGGTAACCTTTCAGGCAGCGAAGATCAAACAGGGACAGAGGCTCTTTACTAATTCAGGGTGTGCGGCTATGGGGTACGGATTTCCGGCTGCTCTGGGAGTCGCTGTTTCCGATAACAGTAAGCGGACAATCTGCATAGATGGGGATGGCAGCATCATGATGAATCTCCAGGAACTGGCCACAGTAAAGCAGAATAATCTAAATCTGAAGATTTTTATCCTGAATAATAACGGATACTTATCTATACGGCAGACTCAGAGAAATCTCTTCCAACCTCCATATATTGGAATTGATGGAGAGAGTGGCGTGAGTTTCCCTGATTTTGAACTCGTAGCGAAGGCCTTTGGACTGGATTATTATCGCCTGGAACAGGGAGAGTCATATGATAGGACGCTCACACATGCATTGGGAGGAACAAAGGCATGCATATGTGAGGTGATGTTGGATCCGGAGCAGAATTTCGAACCGAAATCCTCTTCCAGAATTCTTCCGGATGGGAGGATTGTATCCCCGTCATTAGATGATATGGCTCCGTTCCTTCCAAGGGAAGAGTATGAAGCAATACGATATAATGACCAATAACCTGATTGTCGGGCTATAAAAAGGTCTACTGCATAGAGATTAAAGGAAAGCTCATGAAAAAGATTGTTATTACCGGGGCTACCGGAGCTATCGGACGTGCATTGATCACGGAAGCAATACAATCGGGATATGAAGTATTGGCGGTAGTTCACAGATCTTCAGGACGAGCCGAGAGATTGGATAAGATCAGGAACTGCAGTGTACTACGACTGGATCTTTCGGAATATAAGAATGCCATTGAGGAAATGGAAATACAGGGTCTTACTGCGAATTATGATATATTTTTTCATCTGGCCTGGGAGGCCCCGTTTGGAAATGGACGGAATAATTATGAGTTACAGTTGAATAACGTTCAAGCTGCTATTGATGCGGTGGATTTCGCTAAAAAACTGGGTTGTCAGGTATTTGTCGGTACGGGGTCACAGGCAGAATATGGGAGGGTAGAAAGGACGATTGAGAGTGATAAGAACAGCATTGGGCATTCATTCTCATCGGTTCAGGATAGTCTTCTCTTACGTTCCAATACCCCCACGAATCCGGAAACCGGATATGGGATTGCCAAGCTTTGTGCCGGGCAGATGACAAGACTTGCTGCGGAGCAGTATGGTATGAAACATATATGGACACGTATATTAAGTGTTTACGGACCGCATGACAGGGCGGAAACATTGATCAGTACAGCGGTATCCAAAATGCTTCGAAATGAGAAAACGGAATTCTCTCCATGTGAGCAAATCTGGGATTATCTCTATGAGGAGGATGCGGCCAGAGCACTGCTGCTGGCTGGAGAAAAGGGGATACATGGAAAGAATTACGTGGTTGGAAGTGGGGAAGCGCATCCCCTGCGGTGGTATATCGAGAAAATAGCTGAAATCACCGGATATCGGAAGGATATCGGGTTCGGAAGACGTCCTTACAATGATAAACAGGTGATGCACTTGGTGGCTGATATCTCTGAACTGGAAGGGGATACTGGGTTTCGGCCGAAAGTGGATTTTGAGACGGGGATAAGGGAGATGATCTCGGTATAATGGAACATACTGCAGTTGTTGTGAACTACTAATAGTAGTAGTATGAAGTAGATGATTGATATTTCATGATTTTCAAATATGAAAAAGATTTCTCGGTTTTGCGGTCATACTTCCCCCACTAAAGATTTTTGACTATGAAGTGTGAAGAATCACAGATTATCTTGAAGAAGAAAGCCATACAGGGTATAATAATAGATTAGGGAGATTCGAAAAATTTCAGTTTATGATTCGTGAACAGGCCCATCGTGTGGAGAAAATGTGTGGATGTTTATTGAGCATATACAGAGAAAGGGATAACGAGTGAAAAGATTCAACACAACCGGTATACGCATTCTGCAGATGCATATCCATTTCTGGTCAGTCATATCTGTCAGATCATGGATGAAAAGCTGACGGAAAATCGGACCGCTCATTGACAGATTCGTATCTTTATTCTGTAAACGAACGAGTTCTTGCGAAAGTTGAAATTCTCTAAATGGGAAAATGAAGGTGACTTTACCGGTATGAATATAAGAAAACAAATAGAATGAAGAAGTTGAAGCATAATGGGAGGACGTTTGTGCGGTGAATGTGGGATATGTTTTTGACGAGGGTTTTGCTGCACCTGCAGCGGTTTCCATTTACTCACTTATGTATAATAATAGACATTTAAAAGAGATTTGTTTTTATATTCTTGATGATGGGATTGCGGAAGAAAGCAAAAAAAGACTTTGTTGGATGGTATCGCAGTTTCACAGGAATATTAGGTTTATTGATGTTCAAATAGTGAAGAAGAAACTATCAGAAACTACAAGATTTAATTGGAATGGCAGTTACTCCACTTATATTAGGCTTATGCTTAATACGCTTATTCCTGACTCGGTAGATCGTATAGTGATGATTGATGGTGATACTATTATTCATGGAAGGCTTGACTATTTTGATAAACTTGAATTAGATAAAAATGAGATATGTGCTATGGCTTTGGAAGCTATGCCAAGGGTGTATCACAAGTACTCGGGATTGGGTAACCATGAATTGTTCAACGGTGGATTGATAGTTGTAGATTTAAAACGTTGGAAGATGATAAATGCTGAAGATCAGATTATCAACTATCTGTCTAATGTCCGTGAAAAGAATATGCTTACCGACGAAGATGTTCTATCGACTGTATTTATGAATAGAATAAAGAGAATTCCTCCAGAATATAATTATTTGACTCAGTATTATCTATATGCATCAAAACCATACATCAAGTTGTTTGGGTGGGAAAAACTTGCTAGGGCTGGCGTTTTTTATACGTTGGAAGAAATGAAAAATGCAAGAAGTAAAACGGTTATGTATCATTGCATAGATACATTTACCAATCGTCCATGGTATAGTAATAACATACATCCGTATAAGCTGTTATATGAGAAGTATCTTTCATATACGCCATGGAGAGACATAGCAAAACCAGTCAGAAAAATGAGACTGAATACTAAAATAGAGTATGGTATGAGGCGCTTTTTGCCCAAAAAATTGTCACGGTTGATGTATGCTGTAGCAGTAATAATTTATTATGGGAGTGGTGCAAAAGCGTATTATAGGTTTGGAAAAGCACATGAGAGGAAGAAGAATGGGTGATTCTAATGTTCGAATCAGTGTTGTTGTTATAGGATATAATGTTGAAAAGTATATTGAAAAATGCTTAGATAGTATTATTGATCAGATCGAAGAAAATGATGAGGTTATATTTGTAAATGATGGTTCTACAGATAATACTTTAGGGGTATTGGAATCGTATAAAAATGATTCATTAATAGTTGTTGATAAAACGAATGGCGGTATTATTTCTGCGAGAAAAGCAGGATTAGCAATTTCAAAAGGTGAATTCATTATATTTGTTGACGGAGATGACTATGTTAATCCTAATATGATCACCAATTTTATTCGATTTGTGAATGGTAAAGAAAAGGTATATGATATTATAGTGTCTGATCATTGGGAGGAGAGGCCTAACGGAAAAATAATTAAGCGAACGAGTACACATGTATATGGTGAAATATCTGGGGATAACTATCTTCGAAGTATTTTAGATGGAAGCTTGAACCATTTTTTGGTTAATAAGCTATTCAAAAGGAGTTTCATAATTAATGCTGGATATCTGAGATTTCCTGACATAACTTTTGCTGAAGATTTATTTGCAAATACTATTTTTGGAATGCACTACCCCAATGTATTTTATGCTGATATGACTAACTATTATTATCAGTTCAATGAGAACAGTGCTTCAAGAACTGATAGTTTTAGAATAGTTGATCAACATATTGAATTTATCCGTAAGTTGACAAGGATTGTTAGGAGCAATTGTGATGGTAAGTACGACATGTATTTGCTATTTCAATGGTATTTGTTTGCTTATGGATATATACAGACTAATTATTCACACGAGTTTAAAAAGTATATGATGAATAAATGTGGCTCAAGGGTTAAAGCATGTTATTGGTCTTACCTTGCAAAACAACAGCCACGTAGTTTATCTAAGATTTATGGGAGGGCGTCATTGTTCGTATATCTGTATCTGCCATTGGTTTCAAGACTATTTAATTATTGCGTTCGAATGCTCGTGATGTTTCTTCATAGGCTGAATTTACTAAAAAAGTATTAGCCATGATAATATGGTGGGCATATTCTTTTGACGCATGTGGAAGATGGAGTGTATCACGTGTTTTTCTTTAGACACAATCATTGACTGATTTGCCGATATGCATTACGGATATTTTTCTCTAACGATTTCCCAATCTGCGGTACTTATACACCGCTTGACTACTGATTTTTCTTTGGCCTGCTACGACGCTTAGGCTCTTGAGTAGATGTTTCCTCAACGGGATTCTTCCTCGGACGTCCGCGTTTTTTTGCTACAGGTTTTGGAATCGGTTTTGATAATCCAAGGGCTTCCATCTCATCAAACACGGTTTTAAGAGTGTGCACCCAATACTTGTCGCCTGTCTCCGGTTCATCCGATGCGCCTACCATGCGCCATGCCGATGACAAATCGTCCATAAGATCGCCGTAGGACATTTCATTAAGAACGCCGGTCTCACGTGCTTTTTTGATCAGTCTGCATGTAAGAACGGTCGAGATGAAGTTAATGAACTCTGATCCGATGGCGGAGAAGTCACCTTGTACATTTGTTTTATCAAGGCATTCATCGCTCTTATACCGATTAAATACAAGTTCCAGTAACCAGCGATCATCATAACAGGCATATGCTGTTTGAGGATCCAGATCTTGATCGGATTCAAATACGATCAAACCAAACAGCTCTTTCTTTTTGGCGTAGCCTTCGCTTGTGAAATCGTGTTTAGCAGCGCGCCTTGCAAGATAGGATGATTCCTCGGCCTTCGCTTTCTTGGAAGATTTGTATGCATACAGGAATCGACCGCCTTTAATCTCTGCCTTTTTATATACAACGTGATCATCCACACCGGTAAGAACGCCATCAAATGAGAGCATATCATTATTTGCTATGCGAACATCATTGCGTTTAATCGGTGTCAGAAAATAAAGATCCGGTCGTTCAGATAGTTCATCTTTAATGCTGCTTGGCGGAAAGCCTTTATCTGCAACAATAATGCCTCGTTTCAGATCATTATTAACGATAAACGAACGATATGATGCGGCATCTGTACTGTTGCCAGAAAAGACTTCTGCACAAATAGGTTCCATGTTTTCAATGTCATATGCATATATGACAGAGACCTCCTGGCATCCTTTTTTCTTAGCCTTATAGGAGAATGCAGAGAGATCGTTCACCGAACTGGAATCCTGCTTCAATGTATCGTCTATGGCAATGTGATGATCTGCAACAACATTTGCCGCACGAAGCTGGTAAAACGATCTGCGAAGTTTTCCTGCCTGTCCTAATTTTTGATAGAAGTTACATACGCTGTTGGAGGATATAGATACGCCAGGATAGTACTGTGATACGAAAGTCCGCTTATAGTGTGTACCGAGCCTGCTGGCTGTAATCTCAGGTTTTATGACGCGCAATGAAGCTATAGCCATAATACAATAAGCATCCTTGGCATCATACACATTAAGTAGCTCGGATAAAAGGTCGCTGGACACCGAACGTACAAAAGCTGCCGAACCATAGGAAAGAATATCTGGCATGGCATTAGAAACTGACTGAGTGCGTGGAACATATACACCATCAATGATGTGGCCGATAACTTTGCCGTTACGTGGTTGCGGGTTTCCGCCGGAAACGTATTGGACACCTTTACGTTCACGCACGGCGTAACGGGTAGGTCCATCCTTTCCGTTATCGATTACGATCGTATTGACAGGTCTTGCTACTTCGCGGATATATTTTGGTACAGCCATATTCACCTCCACAATATATAGTACATTATAACACATCCGGTACTATATATCAAGAGGCTTTGACATATATTTGTCAAAGAATTGTGTGATGAAAATGGCTCAAAACGCCTGATTTTCTGAGGTTTATTACAATTTGTCGATTGCGGTCTATACCGAAAGCCCTATAAATCAAGTACTTTGTATAGTACCGTAATTTGGGAAAGTCTTAATGAATTGATCACAATTATTGTTCCGGTTTATAAAACAGAACAATACTTGAGAAGATGCGTAGATTCAATCATTGAACAAAGCTATACCAATATCGAAATACTGTTGGTGGACGATGGATCTCCAGATTCATGCCCCAAAATCTGCGATGAATATGCTTCGAAAGATAAGCGTATAATTGTGCTTCATAAGGAAAATGGGGGATTGTCCTCTGCCAGAAATGCTGGATTGGATAACTGTCATGGAAAGTATGTCGCCTTCGTTGATTCGGATGATTTTGTTCATCAGAGATATATTGAGTTTCTTTTCCAAGCAGTCAAATTGAGTAATTCTGAAATGTCGATGTGTGATTTAGAATATACCTATTTGCGAAATGACAAAATGAAAAAAAGAACTGTAATGTTCTCGAATGACATTATGTCCGACAAAGAAGCTGCACTTGGATATCTGAAAAATGATGGTCAAAAGTATATATGTCCATGTAATAAATTATATAGCATCGATTTGTTTGATAATCTTAGATTTCCGATTGGAAAACTTTCTGAAGACGCGTATGTACAGTATAAGTTTTTTTTTCTGTAAATCAGGTTTCTGTAATCAATGAAAAACTATAATTCTATTATCAGAATAGAGATAGTATTATGCATGTAAATGATACACTTTCGGATTACAATCTTGAAGCTCTTATGTATTATGTAAGAGCTTGCAAGGATGCATTTTCAAGTGAGGAGTACCATACAATTCAAAATGATATAAGATTAAAATGTATGGATTATATTACAGAAGACTATTGGAGAGCCAAGCAGAATAAAAATACGCCAAGAATGCAGGAAATGAATCGTCAGTATAAGCGGATCAGAACGAGTTTATTAAAGAATGGTGTACGATTAAAAATTAAATTTTTATTATTCGACATGAATCCACTAATATTTGTTATAGCAAGATATGCTTTTGAAATGAAGAAGTTGATTGGCGGCCTCTTGTAGTAAAATTATTAATATCCAAAAGGATTTCGTGCTCTTTCAAAGTGAGCAAAGTTTTTAGATCTTGGAGACTGGAAATGAAGATCCTATTTGTGACAACAGATGAATATCCCGTTTTTGGAGCAACATCCAATCTGATTAATCGAATAGCTTTTGATGGCGGATTGGTTGATGACAACTTGATTGATGTTTTATCTTTGACTAATGAATATACGCAGCAGTTACACGAAGTATATAAAGGGATCAATATATTTCGTGTAGTTTCATATGGAAAGATAGGATTGAAAAAGTATAAAGAGCTATTTCAAGAGCTTAATGTGTTTCAGAAAATCATGTCTTTCATTGAAAAAGTATATTTCACAATTCACGAAAAAGGTGGACAACATCCTGGCTTGTATTGCTGGATTAATTCATATCGTCTTGCATGTGCAATGAATCATCTTGATCAGAAAGGATATGATGTAGTAATTCCAATTAGTGGAAGCTATGATGCGGTAGCAGCAGTTCTTATGTCTAAAATTAAAGCCAAAAAGGTTTTTTGGCAAGTGGATCCATGTGCGGATAATTGGTTAAGAAAGAAAGCAGAAGTTAAAAAAGGTATTAAATTGGAACGGAAGATTGCCAAATCCTTTGATGCGATTTTTACCGATGAATTATATTATCGTTCATTAATCTCACACATACAGGGCTTGTATAGAAAAAAAGTTCATGTGATAAAGATGCCGCTTCTTCTGATTAGAAATGAGAAACAAAAGAAAAATAAAGGATTTGTAGGATCTGAGAATAGAGTTGATTGTGTTTTTTGTGGGTTGATATATGCGGGAATCAGAGATCCTCAATATACTTATCGAGTTTTTGATTGCTTAGGAAATGATAATAACATTACTTTGCATATGTATGGAGTAGACGATGATGGAACAGTTCAATGCTCAAAATCATTAGTATTTCATGGACGAGTTCAGATGGACGAAGCTGCAAGGGTTGTCTATAATGCAGATATACTTGTGAATATTGGGAATATTATGACTAATCAAATACCAAGTAAAGTATTCGAGTATATTGCTACGGGAAAACCAATAATAAATATTTGTAAAAATAAAAATTGTCCGACAATTCATCTCCTAGAAAAGTACCCTAATTCACTGAGTATCATTGAAGACGATTCTCAGTTTGATGAACAGATCAAGAAAGTAAAGAGTTTTATTTATAATAACAAAGGTAAAATACTTGGAGGTGCAGAAATTAGAAAGAATTATCATGAATATACACCGGAAGAGTGTGCAAAAGTTATTAAAGAACTATTAAATCAAGTGATTGAAAGTTAAAAGGATCTTGAAATGGATAAATTGATAAAAAATGGAGTATTGTTGATAACGGGAGGAACCGGTTCTTTTGGAAACGCTGTGTTGAAACACTTTTTGAATGAAGAAATCGGTCAGATACGTATATTTTCCAGAGATGAGAAAAAACAGGATGATATGCGCCATGACATTCAGCAAAAGTATCCAGAATATGCTTCAAAGGTAAAATTTTATGTAGGAGACGTCAGAGATATTCGATCTGTGATGGACGTTATGTATGGGGTTGATTACATTTTTCATGCTGCGGCATTGAAGCAGGTTCCCTCATGTGAGTTCTTTCCTATGCAGGCTGTAAAAACAAATGTCGAGGGAACAGATAATGTTCTCCATGCAGCTATTGAAGCAGGAGTAAAACGTGTAGTTTGTCTCAGCACAGATAAGGCCGCATATCCTATCAATGCTATGGGCATTTCAAAAGCAATGATGGAACATGTGGTGTATGCTAATGCGAGGGTCGCTGCTGAACGGAATGGAACGGTGATATGCTGCACGAGATATGGAAATGTTATGTGTAGCAGAGGTTCCGTAATCCCTCTCTTTATTGGCCAGATCAAAGGTGGAAATCCAATCACGATTACAAATCCGAATATGACTCGTTTCTTGATGAATTTGGATGAAGCAGTTGAACTTGTGCAATTCGCCTTTGAGCATGCTAATCCAGGCGACCTGTTCATTCAGAAATCGGATGCAAGTACTATAGGAGATCTGGCAATGGCAGTTCAAAAACTATTTGGTGATTCTGGAATAAATATTATCGGAACACGTCACGGCGAAAAGTTGTATGAAACACTGATGACGAGAGAAGAGCGCCTCCGTTCAGAGGACATGGGTGACTATTTCCGTGTTGCAGCGGATAACAGGGATCTCAATTATGATAAATTCTTTGTGAAAGGAAAAGTTGAGACCGAAGCGGAAGAATCCTATACAAGTAGTAATACAAAGCTGTTAAATGTGGACGAAATCGTGAATAAGCTTTTGACAACTGATTATGTTAAAGAGGCATTGAATGCTATATAGAAATAAAAACAAGGTGAAAAATGTGTAATTGGAAAAATAACGGGAAAATAAAGCTTTTGATCATTGTCGGAACAAGACCGGAAATTATCAGGCTGTCTGAAGTGATCAAGAAATGTAGACGCTATTTTGATACAATTCTTGCTCATACAGGGCAGAATTATGATTATACCTTAAATGGTATCTTTTTCCGTGATCTTAATCTGGAGAACCCGGATGTATATCTCGAGGCAGTGGGTGAAAATCTGGGTGAAACCATAGGGAATATCATAGCAAAATCCTATGACTTAATGACACAACTTAAACCGGATGCGCTGTTGGTATTGGGGGATACTAACAGCTGTCTTTCTGCGATCAGTGCAAAACGGTTGCATATTCCAATCTTTCATATGGAAGCAGGTAATCGATGTAAAGATGAGTGTCTTCCGGAAGAAACCAATCGGCGGATTGTAGACATCATTTCTGATGTTAATCTTGCTTATAGTGAACATGCAAGAAGGTATCTAGCAGAATGCGGATTCCCGAAGGAAAGAACCTATGTTACGGGAAGTCCAATGGCAGAAGTGCTTCGGACTAATCTGAATAAAATCAAATCATCCAATGTGTTGGAACGATTGTCTGAAGAATTTGGAGTGGAGTTTCAGCGAAAAAAGTTTATTTTACTTTCTGCGCATAGGGAAGAAAATATAGATACAGAAAAGAATTTTATATCTTTATTTTCGGCTATTAATGCAATGGCCGAGAAGTATGAACTTCCAATTCTTTATTCCTGCCATCCGCGATCGAGAAAGATGATGGAAAAGATGCAGGAGGAAGGAAGATTTACCTTGGACTGTCGAGTAATGTTGCATGAACCCTTAGGCTTTCATGACTATAATGCGTTACAGATGAATGCTTTTGCCGTTGTGTCGGATTCAGGAACGCTTCCGGAAGAAAGCAGTTTTTATCTTTCTCAAGGGTATGCAATTCCCGCAGTATGTATTCGGACCTCGACTGAACGACCGGAAGCATTGGATAAAGGATGTTTTATTCTTTCCGGTATAGATACGAAAGGATTGCTTCAGGCGGTGGAGCTTGCTGTAGAAATGACGAGTCGTGGAGATGACGGTGTATCAGTTCCTGATTATATGGATGAAAATGTATCTGATAAGGTGGTTAAACTGATCCAGTCCTACGTGGGTGTAGTGAACAGAATGGTTTGGAGAAAAGAATGAAAATACTGGTAACAGGTGCCCGTGGCATGGTTGGAACAGCCCTTGTTAATAATCTGATCAATATCAGAGATCATAAAAATCAAACCAGGCCGGAAATATCTATTGAAGAGGTGTATGCCTATGACATAGATTCAAGTGATGAAGAATTGGAGCAATGGTGCGGCGAGGCGGATTTTGTTTTTCATCTGGCGGGGGTTAATCGTCCTGAAAAAAAAGAAGATTATATAACAGGAAATGTGGGCTTCTCAGAAAAACTGCTTAACAAATTAAAAAAGTTTGGGAATAAAGCAGGAATAATGGTAAGCTCATCTATTCAGGCCTCCTTGTGCGGAAGGTTTGCGGATTCTGAGTACGGTCGAAGTAAGAAAGCGGAGGAGGATCTTTTCTTTTCTTATGGACGGGAGTATGGGGTTAGGACAGCTGTTTATCGTTTTCCGAATCTCATGGGACATTCCAGACCGAATTATAATTCGGCTGTTTCTACCTTTTGCTGGGCTGTTGCAAATGATGAACCCTATATTGTAAATGATCGTGCTACGGAATTGGAGCTTTTGTATATTGATGATCTGATCCAGGGGATGTTCGATCTGCTGGAAGGCAGGGAGATGCATTGTGAGTATGACGGGTTAACGGTTCTTCCGGAAGAAAAAGGTAAGTTTTCCTATATTCCGGTTACCCACAAGGTGACTTTGGGTAAAATCGTAGATCTGCTGCACAGTTTTAAAGCGCAGCCGCAGACGCTGATGATGCCCAAAATGCCGGAAGGATCATTTGAAAAAAAATTGTTTAGTTTGTACCTTACGTATCTTCCAGCAGATCAATTTAAATATGCACTGAAAATGAATATTGATGATCGCGGTTCATTTACGGAAATGATGCATACAGAGGATTGTGGTCAGATATCTGTAAATGTCAGTAAGCCGGGAATTACAAAGGGCCAGCATTGGCATAATTCAAAATGGGAACAATTTATTGTTGTTTCGGGACATGGACTGATCCGGGAGCGAAATATCAATACCGGAGAAACGGTTGAGTTTGAAGTGTCAGGAGAAAAGATTGAAGTAGTTTATATGATACCGGGATGGACGCATAGTATCACAAATCTTTCAGAAACAGATGACCTGGTGACGGTGATGACCTGCAATGAAGTGTTTAAAAAAGACAGACCGGATACATTTCGTATGAATTAAACTGTAAGATGGATCCATGTGTCAGAAACTGCCGATCTGCGAACGCAAATAATGATAATCTATTGAAAGGTTATTTCGATGGGGCGAATAAGTAATACAATAAAACATTTGCGTAACAATGAAAAATTCGGAGATCTGGCTAAAAATTCTGTATATTTTTTGATTGGTTCTTTTGGGTCTAAACTGCTGACTTTTTTTCTTGTACCGCTGTACACATCTGTTCTGTCAACATATGAATTGGGACTGACGGAAAATGTACTTACGACATCATCTATTCTTTTATATGTAGTTACACTTTGTATCGGAGATGCGGTTTTTGTTTTTGCCATGAAGGAGGCAGAAGCGAAGGGAGCTATACTGAAATATGGTATCGTTCTTGTTATAAAGGGAATGCTGGTATTCAGCGTGGGTATTTCCGTTTTTGCCTGGATAAACCCTGTCGGATGGCCAAGATACAATTATCTTGTATTATGGATACATTTATGCATCAATGCATTTTCTTCATTGATCACCAGTTATCTGAGAGCGGTGAACAAAACTAAGGAAATCGCAGTTTCGGGATTATTGATCACTTTGATCACGGTAGGATCCAGTATCCTGCTTATGCTTGTTTTTCCGTTTGGAATTGCCGGGTATTTGATCTCCCTGCTTTTCGGTCTCTTTGTGGGTTTGATCTACCTGGTGATAAAGTGTCCGGATCTGAAAAGTGCGATCAAGGGGGCTGTATGTGATAAAGAAGTACAGCATGAGATGCTGCGATACAGTATTCCGCTGATCATTAACGGTGTGTCCTGGTGGGTGAACAGCGGACTGGATCGGTATCTGGTGACTGCGATCGCAGGGACGGATGCTAACGGGATTTATGCTATCGCTGCCAAGATCCCTACAGTGCTCAGTACTCTTAATCTGATATTTGCCCAGGCATGGTCGATATCGGCAATAAAAGAGTATGATAAAGATGATACGGACGGTTTTTTCGGGAAAACTTACTCGGCATATAATACTATGCTGGTATTGTGCAGCAGTATACTTATCCTTTTGGACGTTCCGTTAGCCGGTCTTTTATATGCAAAATCATTTTATGTTGCGTGGGAAAGTTCGGTATGGCTGATCATATCCGTTTTGTTCAGTTCAATGGCGGGATTTGTCGGAAGTGTCTTTGGTGCAGTCAGAAACAGTAAAGCGTATGCTTTATCAACGATTGGCTCTGCTGTATTAAATCTGGTTTTGAATATGATACTGATCCCGGTCTGTCAGGAGATCGGCGCGGCAATAGCAACCGCTGTATCGTTTTTTGCCCTTTGGCTTATCCGTTATCTTTATTCAAAAAAGTTTATTCGTTGGAAGATTAAGATATTCAGGGATCTTGCCGGGTATATATTGCTTATAGTGCAGGCTTTTGCCTGTCTTCAGGAAACGCATTTTTATTATCTTCAGCTTGGCTGCTTTGCCGGAATAATTGTTTTACATTGGGATGTAATTCTTATGCTTGTCAGAAAAATGAGTGTCGGGACAGGTATGAAGACAGGAAAGTAAATTTTAGGCAACTTGATCATTACGCAAATGGAGAGGAATTGCTGATTGAAAATGAAAAAGGGAGTAATTAAAACAGTAGATTTTTTATTCATTTACGAGGTCCGAAACAGAGAAATCGATTCGATCTGTCTGTTAGGGGCCTATTTAGAGTCGAAAGGATACTCCATTCAATATGTGAATTCATGGGACAGTCTTTATCATTGGCATGAACAGTACAGAGCGAAGGTTTTGGTATTGTCAGCTGCTTATGATGATGGAACATACGATTATTTTACCAGTCATGCGGCAGCGTTTAAAAAAGCAGTGAATCTGCAATGGGAGCAGGTGCTGGCGAACAATATTGTGTTCAGTACAGGAAAAAACTCCTGGGATTTTTCGGGCATTGGTCTGAAAACGAGGCATATTTGCTGGGGGCAGGAAAACAGGCGGTACCTGCATGACAGATATGGCGTTGATTACTCATGCCTAAAGGTGTGTGGATATATTCCGCTGGATTTTTATCGTGATGAGTTTCGAAAGACGGAAATCGGCCGTGACCGGTTATTTAAAAAATATGATCTTGATCCGAAGAAAAAGACCATTCTTTTTATTTCATCATTTACTTCAGTGGGGTTGCCGGAATCTGAATTGGCGATCGGTACGGATGAAAAGAAGAAAGCGGAAAACAGACTGCAATCTGAAAGTCAAATGATCATTTTGAACTGGATGGAAAAGTTTTTAGAGAAATGTCCACAATATCAGGTTGTTTACCGGCCGCATCCGGCGGAAGCTGATAATCCTCTGATCATAGAAAAAGCGGGAAAATTAAAGGGACTGCATTTTGTTTCTCAGGATAGTGTCCGTGCATGGATCATGAACTGTGACATATTGTGTAACTGGGTAAGCACGGCAATGATCGAACTGTATATGTCCGGTAAGAAAACATTATTGCTTCGTCCGGTTACGGTTCCGTTTATGTTTGAAATGCCGATCTTTAAGGAGGGGAGATTTCAAGCAATTACCACTTATGAAGAATTTGAACAGGCAATCCTTGCTGATCAGAAAGATTATCCTTTTCCGGTGGAGAAAGATGATCTGTTCAATTTCTATGATGTCTCAGATACTCCGGTATATCAAAGAATCGGTGATTATCTGATCCGGACATTAAATGATCGCAATTACAGATCGCCTGATCGAAATAAGCGTTTATCAAATACGACAAAGAAGTATCGTATCCTGAAAATGCAGGCAGTTACGGTCGCTGCGGAAATACTATATGCAATAATGAATAAATTAACCAGATCAGGCATTAAAATGGGAAAACTCGGGGACTGGATAGAAAACAGGTATGTGCACTATAGTTATTATAAACAAAAAATGCTGCAGAACAGGATTTCCGGCATTGAATTAAGAAAAAAGATTAATAAGTATAAAAAGGTGATCAATAAAAATGAATCGGTGTGAAGAAGGAAAAAATGCATATGATCTGGCTAAACGTTTATACCCGGTTTATCGCAGCATTACGGGGGATGGCGTTCGGGAATCATTTCAGATCATCAGAGATTATATCGGTGATGATCTGAAATTATATGAAGTAAGATCAGGTACACAGGCATTTGATTGGACGGTTCCGAAAGAATGGAGAATTCGTGATTCATATATCGAATCTGAATCTGGGGAGAGATTTGCTCAGTTTTCTGAAAATAATCTGCACGTATTAGGTTATTCTGTACCTGTTGATCAATGGATGGAACGGGAAGAACTCGAAGAATATATATATACCCAGGAAGATCAGAAAGCGGCAATTCCATACATAACCTCTTATTATAAAGAGCGATTTGGGTTTTGTATGAGCGAAGAGGAAAAAAGAAAGCTTTCTCCCGGAAGATATCGTGCATATATAGACAGTGAATTGTTTGACGGGGCACTTTCATATGCAGATTGTCTGCTGACCGGGCAAAAAAAGGAGGAAATTGTTTTTACAACTTATAGCTGTCATCCGCAGATGGCGAATGATAATTGCTCGGGAATGGTTTTGCTGGCAGAATTGATCAAATATGTTAAGTCGCTGCCGAACAGATATTATACATACCGGTTTGCTTTTTTTCCTGAAACAATAGGGGCTATTGTATATCTGAGTCAGGAAGACCGGCTGGACTATATGAGAAAGAATACAATAGGCGGGTATACATTATCCTGCGTGGGTGATGACGGGGATTACTCTATTATCTACTCCAAAGATGGGAATGCATTATCTGACAGAGCATTGATCAATGTCCTTAATTTTTCAGAGAATACCGAAGGAATTTATAAAGAGTACTCCTATTTGGACAGAGGGTCGGATGAGAGGCAGTTTAATTCACCGGGAGTGGATATTTCAGTTTCGGGCTATTGCAGGACAAAATACTGGGAGTTCCCTGAGTATCATACGTCTTTGGATACAATGGATTTTATTTCTCCCGACGGACTTCAGGGAAGCTTTGATGTTATGAAAGAAGTTATTGACTTGCTGGAGTATAACCGAAAGTACAGAATGACGATGCCGTGTGAGCCGCAGCTTGGAAAAAGAGGATTGTATCCATCCATCAGCCAAAAAGGAAAATATGATGAGGTAAAGGCGATGATGGATTTTATCGGGTATGCGGATGGCAAACTTGACTTGATTGAGATCAGCAATAAAATCGTCCAGCCTGTAAGAGTGCTGAAACCTATAATAGATAAATTGCTTGCAGAACAGATTATTTCAGTGGAGGATTGATCAATGAGGTTGGTATTGGTGAGCGGATCACATCCGAGACATTTATATGTCATGAGGAAAATGATCGAGACCGGATTGGTTGTCGGTTTAGTGTTAATGAAACGTGAAAATATGATCGATGACACACCGGATGATCTCAGTGATCATTTAAAACAATTGTATATTCATCATTTTCAGCTGCGTAAGGAAATGGAAGATGAGTATTTCGGAAATCCGGAAATATCTGCGATCTCGAACGGGGTTCCGGTATTGGCGATAGACAGAACCGAGCTGAACAGCAATAAAGTTGAGGATTTTATGTTGTCAATTAAAGCGGATTGTCTGTTTTCCTATGGACCCGATCTGTTTAAAGATAATATTCTCGATATTGTGAATAATAATGCTTTCAATCTTCATGGCGGACTTTCTCCTTGGTATAAAGGCGCTGCGACGATGTTTTGGCCGTTTTATTTTCTTGAGCCGCAGTATGTCGGTACAACATTGCATTATATTACCAGGAAAATAGATGCGGGAAATATCGTTCACCAAACCGTTCCGAAACTGGAATATGGCGATGGGATGCACCGCGTGGCATGTAAGGCGATAGTCAGTGCTGCGGCTGAAGCAGCCGAGGTGATGCGCTTGATCGAAAGAAAAGGTATGCCGGAAGGAAGTGCTCAGAAAGGAAACGGAAAATTGTTTCTTGAAAGAGATTGGAGGCCGGAGCATTTATCCCTGATCTATGATCTGTTTGAAGATAAGATCGTGGATCATTATCTGGATGGAAAGATCGGAAATAAACCGGGCCCGAAACTTGTGACATTTTCTTGATTTTCCTTAAAGTACAGAGGACTGTTGTTATAGTGTGATGATCAAGAATAACCGGATTGATGAAAATAGGATAGAAAACAAGATAGAGATAAGCTGGAGGAAGTCAAGTGGGAAAAGGTCAGGAACTATATAAAAAGGCAAAAACGATGATTCCGGGAGGAACTCAGCTGCTGAGTAAGAGACCGGAGATGTTTGCGCCGGATATTTGGCCGGCGTATTATTCAAAGGCTAAAGGATGTAAGGTATGGGATATAGACGGCCGGGAATATATCGATGTCAGTTACATGGGTATAGGCGCGAATGTTTTAGGGTATGCGGATGATGTTGTGGATCAGGCAGTAAAAACGGCTGTAGATCATGGATCGATGTGTACGCTGAATGCGCCCGAAGAGGTGTATCTGGCTGAAAAACTTCTTGAGTTACATCCCTGGGCCGGCGGCGTGCGTTATGCAAAAGCCGGCGGCGAAAGCATGGCTCTTGCCATACGAATCGCGAGAGCATTTTCCGGAAAGGATATCATTCTGTTCTGCGGTTATCATGGCTGGCATGATTGGTACCTTGCGGCAAATCTGTCAAATGGTGATTCGTTGGCAGATCAACATCTTGCAGGACTGGAACCTTCGGGAGTTCCGAAAGGGCTGGCGGGTACAAATATACCGTTCCACTATAACAATATCGAGGAATTTAAGTCTCTTGTGGATCAGTATAAAAATGAGATTGCCGCTGTTGTTATGGAACCGGTTCGAAATGATTACCCGCAAGATGGATTTTTGGAACAGATCCGGACGATCACGGAAAAGCAGGGAATAGTACTTATATTTGATGAAATCACCGCAGGATTTCGCCTTTGTACGGGAGGAAGTCATTTGTCGCCTGCGATAGGTGTTTCGCCGGATATGGCAGTGTTTGGTAAAGGGCTTACCAATGGATATCCGCTTGCTGCGATCATAGGGAAAAAGGAAATTATGGATGCGGCGCAGGGGTCGTTCATCAGCAGTACATTCTATACAGAGAGAATCGGCTTTGTTGCTTCATTAACGTGTATAGAGGAATATCAAAAACGTCGTGTCTGGGAAAAACAGTCTCAGTATGGAAAAATGGTAAAAGCAGGATGGGAGCGTTTGGCGGAGAAATATGATCTGCCGGTTGTTGTGGGAGGAATAGATCCGCTGGCGCATTTCCATTTTGAAACAGATGATTTTCTTGCCATTAAGACATTTATAACTCAGGAAATGCTGAAAAGAGGATATCTTGCTTCGAATGCGTTTTATGCTTCGGATGCGCATTCGCCGGAGATTATAGAAAACTATCTGCAGAGTTTAGATGAGGTATTTGAGCAGATTAAATCTATTCAAAATGCAGGTGAAAGAATAGCTGATCATCTTATGGGACCGGTCTGTCAATCAGGTTTTCAACGGTTGAACTGATATGACAAAGATTAGCTGATGGGAGAAATATATGAAATTTTTAGTTATTATTCAAGCCAGATGTGGATCGACCAGGCTTCCGTCCAAAGTGCTGAAAGATATTGAAGGGAAAACCGCGCTTGAGCAAATGCTGGACCGGGTATCCAGGGCGAAGAAAGTGGATGAGATCATTGTGGCAACTACGATCAATCCCGAAGATGTTGCTATTGTAAATCTTGTTTCCGGATTAGGGTACCGGGTTTTTGCCGGAAGCGGGAATGATGTTTTAGACAGATATTATCAGGCGGCAAAACTATTACAACCGGAGTATGTGATCCGCTTAACCGCAGATTGTCCGCTTATGGATTGGCATTTGATCGATGAGGCGATTGATGAATTGAATCCGGAATCAGATGATCTTTGTTCATATACGGAAACATTTCCTGACGGAGAGGATATTGAGATCATCCGGTTCAGTGCGCTGGAGGAGATGTGGAAGAATGCGGTTCTTGCTTCGGAGAGAGAACATGTTACTTTATATGTTAAAAATCGTCCGGAGAAGTATAAGCTTCAGAATTACGAGTGCAAACTGGGCAATTTGAACAGTGAACGGTGGACATTGGATGAACCGGAAGATTTGGAATTGATCCGGGCTGTATATAAGCATTTTGCACCGAGAACAGATTTTTCGATGGAGGAGATATACCGATTCTTGCAGGAGAATCCGGAGATCCGTAATCTGAATCAGAAATATATCCGCAACGAGGGTTTGATCAAATCTTTAGCTGAGGACAAGATCGTAAACTGTGAATGATGAGAGGTAAAGAAAATGTATGGTTTTAATAAAAATATAAAAATCGGGAATCGTATGATCGGTCCGGAGTATCCGACCTATTTTATAGCGGAGATCGGTGGTAATTTTGACGGGAGCCTGGATAAGGCGAAGCGTTTGATCGATGCCGCTAAGGAGTCAGGTGCAGACTGTGCAAAGTTTCAGACGTTTACTGCGGAAACGATAGTTTCTGAGGGTGGTTTTTCCAAGATGACTCTTCACGGGGTTCATGGGTCCTGGGGAAGGACGGTTTCTGAAGTGTTTAAAGATGTTGAATTCCCGATGGAATGGCATCAGGAGATCGCAGATTACTGTAAAAGCATTGGTATCGATTTTTCCACTTCTCCGTATTTCAAAGAGGCAGTTGATCTTTGTGCGGATATGAATCTTCCGTTTATCAAGATCGGTTCGGGAGAAATAACCTGGCTGGAAATGCTGGAATATACTGCAGGTAAGGGGCTTCCGATCATGCTGGCTACCGGAGATGCTACGATGTCTGAGATCGATGAGGCGGTAAGAACCATTGAAAAAACAGGTAACAAAGATCTAGTATTGATGCAATGTATTACCAATTATCCTTCCAAAATCGACAGTGCAAATGTAAATGTGCTTAAGACATATCAAAGTTCATTTGATTGTTTGACCGGGTACTCGGATCATTCGCCGGGACATGTGGTTGCACTTGCTTCTGTTGTTTTGGGGGCGCGTGTGATCGAGAAGCATTTTACACTGGATAAAAGGGATAAAGGTCCGGATCATCCGCATTCGATGGAACCCGCTGAATTTAAGTTTATGGTGGATTCTATTCGTGAAGTGGAACGGGCCATGGGAAGTACAAGAAAAGAGGTCGTTGAAGAGGAGGCTGAAACGGTCTTTGTTCAGCGCAGGTGTTTATATGCCAAAAAAGATTTGAAGAAGGGACATGTTCTCAAGGCTGAAGATATCGATATACTGCGGCCGGCACTTGGAATCCCGCCGAAATATAAAGAAATCGTGATCGGAAAAACGATCAACAAAGATATCCCGGCAAGAGATCCGATCTTCTGGGAAGATATATAATGTTTTACTTATATTTTTGAAGGCAATTAATCTGATATTTTAATTGAAATTGATTAGAAGAGGGAATTGTGATTACAGACAGAGAAATAATAATAGCGATCGTGGATAATGATTGTTTGATGAAGTCAGATGCTGCTGTGTTATTGGAGGGAGATGGATATTTCCGTTTCCAAAAAGCTGTGGATCTATATAATCAAGGGACGGTTTCAAATATCATTTTCAGCGGGAATATAGTTGACAGAGATTATGGGAGCTATCCTTTTGATGAAATAAAACCGTTTATACTAAAAGGCGGTGTCCGGGAAGAAAACCTGATTCATGAAAACAAATCGGTGAACACGAGAGAACAGGCTGTAGAAGTGATTAAAATGGCACAGGAACGTGGGTGGAAACGGCTTGCGCTTGTGGCTTCGCATGATCATCAGTATAGAGCGTATCTGACTTTTTTGAGGGAAGTAATTGATACGAAAAGCGGGATCATTTTATATAATACTCCGGTCAGAAATCTTAATTGGTTTGTAGATAATGGCTGGGGAATGCGGTTTGATCGCTTGATCGGCGAATTTGAACGGATTGAAAAATATACTGCAATGGGTCATCTGGCCACAGCCGATGAAGTTATTGAATATCAAAAATGGAAGGAATCGCTGCTCGATGGATGAGGGAATAACACTGTTTCGTGCTAAACAGATAATGGGTGATGATATTATCGGGCCGGATGAACTAAGGACAATCCCCTGGCTGGATAAAAATCTCATACAGGATACTCCGGTAATTCCGTTTTCTGAAAAAACACTTACGCAGAAAAAAGAGGATTATTATCTGATCCTCGGCGTTGGCCGGTTAGCTGACGGGCGGGACCTGACCATCCGGAATCTTACCTTGTTATTCGGAAAAGATCCGGAGAAGGTGGAACCATGTTTTTACAATCAGGACTGGTATGAAAAGGAACTGTTTGTAGATGAACCGATGAAAAACGGATGGTATTTTGTCCGGAAGAACGTATATGAAGAGAGCAGGGCTGTCCTTCCGGGAGAATTGATGAAATCATTTACCTTTCCTTCCGCAATAACATGTACATATTCATTTTTTGTTGCATGGATATCGGGGAAAGGGAAGCTGTGGTTTGAAGATTTTGTCTGGTGTAGTGATACGGACCATAATGGTGACCGGATCTATGTGGGGAAGTATCATGATAAAGACGGAATGAATAAAAACGGGTTTAGTATTCACAGGCATTTGGCGTTGAGACCGTGCTATGGATGTATAGATCAATAGGGTTGTTAATCTGCCTTATGGCATATGTGAACAGCTCATACAGGAATGGCCATGCAGAGGCCTGAGATCCCGAGAGTTTTTGTTGTGGGGAAAAAGGAATGAGTCATAAATTGAAAAATATGATGACCGATGCACTGGAGATACATTTGAGTATGCATATTCTACTAAGAAAACGGAAAACAGAAAAAATAATATGAGAATCAATGTATCTCTTCAAAAGGCATGTGCCGAATTTGAGATCAACGGTGAACAAAAAACTGTTGATGATTTTATAGCATTAAAAAAGGTGATGCGTTTTCATGATGCCTACAGGAAAATCATTCTTCTTCATGCCATCTTGAATTCATGTGATATGAAAGTGGAAAGTATCATCATTTATATTGATGATGAGGATCCTGTGATTGTTAAAAAAGGATACAACGATGTAACGGAAAAATACTTTCCGTTGATGTTTTCCATGATCGGGAAGGATAATCTTAGACTTCAGGGGTGGAAAAGAAATGAAGAAGAATGGAAAAATCTGACAAGCAGTATTATTTCCAAAACCAAGAGTGAAGAATATGGCGCGTATGACGCTAGACAGCCTCGAGGCAAAGATTAAAAAAGCTGAGGAACGTGTGATCAGAACAGGTGAGATCTATAACGCAGCGTGTGAGGAACTGCAGAAACTGAGAGAAAAGAAGGCTGCGATTGAAAACGAAGCGCTTGTGGAAGCGTTCATGAAAAGCGATAAAACGCTGGAGAAAGCGATAACTTTTTTTGCTACAGATGGAGTAAAGGAAGAATCGGAAGAAGATCCAAAGAAGCCGGCAGCTGGACGCGGCAGGAAAAGAAAAACGACCGGTAATTAACCCTCGAGAAGGGTAAACCGATTGTTTGAGTGATACTATTTTAGGAAGTTCACGTAAAAATATCATTACTTGACGATAGATAAAAAAGAAAGCCTGGAAAGGGGACCAGCAATGCCATATGAACTAAAACCAAGTGACGAAATACAGAATAAAGAGAAGCAGCTTGCCGAAGATAAAGAAAAGTACGGCGATAAGGACTGGAACCCTGAGCAGGGACTCCCGGCCATAGTAGATCACGGAGCGGTTCGTACCGGGAAGGTGAAGGCGGCTTCGTCAAAGAGTAGCATCGTATTCAAGGTTATTGGAGTGCTGCTCCTTCTTGGTGTTGCTTTTGGTGCTGTAAAGCTTGTGCAGCACATACTGGGATCCGGCGGTGAGGACATTTCACAGTATCTAGGACTTTCCGAGGCGGAGATCGCGGACAAACTGGATATCAGCTTCGAGCAGCATAATGAGCTGTCAAAGTATATTCAGCAATACTCCGGCGGTACGGTAACCGTTCGCGAGGGAGATGGTCTTCAGACGGTCTATATTGACGGGAAGCAGGTTGGAGTATGTACAGACAGCCATGACTACCGCTTCTGGGGCGTTGGGATCAATGATGCAGATAAGGATGTCGCAAGTCTGATTACCTTCAAAAATGACGGGAGCTTTGTAGTCCTGAACGATCTTATGGGCGGGAGCTCCACCAGCTATTATTATACCAATTATGCGGATAATACGGTTTTCGTTATCACGATTAACGGAAATACAAATCGAGTAGTATTCCTTTCCTATTTTACGGATCTGAATCTGGTCACGAAGAATCTTTCCTTTTAGCTGAGATAGAGATGATGCACATGTGTCACATATAGTTCTGAACCACATTTCCAAAACGCGGGAGGGAGAGAGACATATCCGTGACTGGGAGATTCCCCTTTCATAAATTTTCATAATTCATGAAAGTCTGCAGTTTCTTCATAAATAATCATAATTTTTCATAAATTTTCGCTGTTCTTCGTACAAAAAGAATATCATATCTTTGCATAATAGTAAAAAAAAGATGCAGTTTCTCCCGAAATCTCCATTTTGTAATTCTTTCTTTCACTCAATGGTTGTTCATGATATAATTACGCCGATAACCTGGCAGAGAATAACACTCTGACAGCCGTGATTACCCCTTTTGAGGTGGTTGGTGGAATCAATGATGCAGATAAGGATGTCGAAAGCCTGATTTCCATAAAAATGACGGGAGTTTTTCGGTGAAAAGAAAGTGTGAAGCATATGCTTAGAGTTTGGTTTGGGGACAGAGAAGATGTTATTTATAACACCTCGGTTTTTTTCAAATTCAATTATCTTCCGGAATGGCTTAATGATAAAAGAGTAAGGGAGATGATACATGATGTGGACCATTCTGAGGTATTGGGTACAGGGGCAATCGATAGTCCGGTGTTGGGAGTTATTGCCCCTGTTAATCTTTCCGGTGGAGTAAAGACGCTCATTCTGATTGACAAAGTGAAGGATAAGATATTCAACGCTTCAAATTGTGGGGACAATTGTGCCGGTTGGCTGCTGAAGATCGGTGCAGATAAAGACGTGACTGTTAATCTAAGACATTTGATGGATTTTGGAAAGGATCCTTTTGAAATTGAGATACTGAATACAGGAGATATCGTTCATAGCATGAGGGAACTGGTACCGATAGCCGGGAGGTATGTATAATGCGGGGAGTGCATCATCTGATCGTTCAGTCGGTCCATTTGAAATATGAGATGGATATTCTTCGGAACATAACTGTTATTCAGGGAAATAGTGCTACGGGCAAAACTACTCTTGTGGATATGATCCGGGAATATAACATGAATGGAACGGATACCGGAATTACAATCAGCTGCGATGTTCCTTGTCGGGTATTGGAAGGAAATTCGTGGAGGGAGAGTCTTCGAGGGATATCCGGTTGTCTGGTTTTTATTGATGAAGGAAATCGGTTTGTTGCCTCGAGGGATTTTGCTGCGGAGATTCAGGGAACAGATAATTATTATATCATTGTAACCAGAGAAAGTCTGGATAATCTGCCTTATAGTATAACGGAGATTTACGGAATGAGAAGTTCCGGAAAGTACATGGGTATCACTCCGGTGTATCATCAGTTATTCCGCATTTATTCCGAGAAGTATGAAGTTACACATTATCAGACGGTTCTTACGGAAGATTCTAATTCGGGGTTTGATTTTTTTTCCGCCATTGCGAAAGCTGATCAAAAACAATGTATATCTGCAGCCGGAGCAGGTAACATTTTTACTCTTCTGTCGAAAATGGATGCAGATGAGAGTGTTCTTGTGATTGCGGATGGGGCGGCATTTGGTTCAAAAATGAAGAGAATATACCAACTTTTGCAGGAAAGAAAAGGGATAACCCTTTATCTGCCGGAATCCTTTGAATGGATTATTCTTGCATCCGGAATTCTGAATGATGGAGAGGTAAGAAATATTCTTCAAAATCCATCGGAGTATATTGAAGGGAAGGAATTTATAAGCTGGGAGCGGTTCTTTACAAGATTACTGATGGATAAGACACATGATTCCTACTTGGAGTATACTAAGAGGACACTCAATCCGGTTTATCTTCAGGGGAAAAATCTGGAAAAAATCGTTTCACTGCTTCCGTTCTCTCATTCTGACGTCTGGCAATAATGTTTTTATATCGTTTATTACCCATAAAGAGCATCTGTATCAGTCGTTATGAAATAATACTATGATTTCTAAGAATTTCTCAGCGGATGCAAGAGAGTTCCTTACCGTAACGACCTATGGCATGACACTCCGAACCCCGGAGCTTGAGAAATGTGAATGGGACCTCCTCATCCTGGATGAGGCGCAGGCCATTAAGAATCCGGTTTCCAAGCAGACAAAGGCGGTGAAGCGTATCCATGCACGGGAGAAGCTTGCCATGACGGGCACGCCTATAGAAAATGGCCTGACCAATCTCTGGTCGCTTTTTGATTTTCTGAATAAGGGACTTTTGGGGAGCGCAGATGAATTCAGGGAATTCTGCAAGACGCTGGACAGTGACCGGATCATCCGGAATGAGGGATGGGAGGAGCTGTTCTGATGAGTGACGAATACATGAATGACTGACATAAATGGAAAAGGAGTATAACCAATGAAAAAGAAATTGTCAGCTATTATCCTGACCGGTGCGCTTGCGCTTACCACGGCCTGCGGCAGCAGTACCGGTGATACAGCGTCAGCGCCGGAGACAGCGGAAGCAACTACCGCACAGGCGGATCCGGGTGATACGGAGGCGGCCACAACGGATAACACGGAGGAAAGTACCGCTTTCAGTTTTGAGGGAGCAGAGAAACCGACATTTGATCTTGAATCATCAGCGGATCCTGCGGCCTTTACCGGTAAGGGGATGAAGACAGCATTTGTTACGGATATTGACTTTGATGAGGAGATCCGTGACGCGGATATGGCGTCCATGGCAATCTACAACAATATGGATAAGATCGGGGCAGGGGACGGCTCGGTGGTGCTTCAGTATGACAGCACCCGCCCGACGGAGACCGGGATTACATACTACACCTTCAATCAGGTGAATAATTATGTTCGTGTCTATGGCTCATCCGTCAAGCTGATCGTCGATAAGAACGGTAAGGCCATCGGAATGGTGAGCGCTGTGGTTCCGGGAATTAAGGAGCCTGACAATATGAACGCAAATCTTACGGCAGAGGATGCGGAAGCCATTGTCCGGGAGAAGTATAAGGGAGAGAAGATAAATGTCGTCCCCGGTGTCTCTGAGGAGGTGCTGCTGCCTGCAGAGGATGGCTCGGAAATAATGTATTACGCATGGGCGGTCTATACATGGACATCAAGCAAAGAGTATGATACGCCGTATTTAGCTCATTATGTCTCAAAGTCCGGTGCATATCTTTACAGTATTCCGGTTTCGGAACCGGGTACCATTGAAGCGGCAGCCGGTAATATCGCGGCCTTTGCTTTCGATGGCGGGACTCCGGGAACCCTGGATGCGACCATCACCTACAGTGACGGGTCCACAAAGGACGTGACACTTCCGGTGATCATTGATGAGAATGGTCAGGCACTGCTTGCAGATTCCAAAAGGAAGATCCTCTGTGCCGATTATGCGGATTTTAACAATAATGAAACTTTGACACCGGTAAAATGTGGGGAGAATGACACTCTCGTCAACAGTCAGCTTACGGATTATTATCATTTTATCTGTGTATATGATTTCTTCGATGAGCTGGGCTGGACCGGCCCGGACGGAGACGGGACCCCTTCGCTTCTCCTTATGAATATGGTGGATAATGAGGGAAACCCCGTGGATAATGCATATTATCAGGGAAAGTCGAGAGGCTTCCAGGTATTCAATTTCAGTGATATTTATAACTATGGTGAGACACTTGATATCATGGCTCATGAATTTACACATTGTCTCACCGACACGACCATGACCACGAACCTTTATCTGAATGATATGGGCGCGATCAACGAGGGAATGAGTGATGTGATAGGCAACCTTGTGTCAATTCTGATAGACGGTTATACGGATCACTCCTGGCAGATCGGAGATCCTGCAAAGATACTCCGCTCAATGAATGATCCGCATAAATACAATCAGCCCGAGTATGTGGGAGACAGATATTATCTGTCAGATGTTGCTTCGGGATCGGGTGGAAATGATAACGGTGGCGTTCACATTAATTCGTCCCTTCTCAACCTGATCTCCTGGTATCTGGATGAAGCCGGAATGGAACCGGCTGATCAGCTCTATTTCTGGATGAATGTGTCGATGGCCATGACTCCCCGGACAGACTATCCGCAGATGGCGGAGCTGCTGCCCTGGGAAATGAAGAACCTGGGCTATTCGCAGCATGTCGCTGCCGTTGAGGATGCAATCCGGAAGACCCGGATCGGTCTGGGCGAGGATCCTCAAAATGTACCGGAGGGCTGCGGCAAGGTACGTTTCAAGTATGATTTTAATGAGATTCAAAACTATGACACAACGGTAGACTTTATTTCCACAGATAAGCAGAAAAATGAAAATGTAAAATCATGGCCTTCGGCATCAACAAACTGGGTTTCTACGGTACTTCCCGAGGGAGATTATGTCATCACCATTTGTTTTACTCCTAAATCGTCCACAGGTGAGACAAAGAGTGAGGAAAGTGGGAATACCGAAACTCCGGGCGGAGATACCGTAACCCCGGGTGAGGAAAGCGGGGATGCCGAAACTCCGGATGAGGAAGGGCAGAGTGCCGAAGTCGAGGAGGCACCGTCTATCATCTCCGGCATTTACACGGAACAGGGGTGGTATCTGCTCGACTACGCGGACTTAGAAGACGTCATCGAGAAATACGGCAATGATCTGGATATGACGATTGAAGCAGGCAAGGTGATCGACCTTGAAACAGAATCCCTTGCGGCAGCGATAGAACAGCAGTAAAGAATGTCATTCTGAGCAGCCGTTGTCATTCTGAGTGTCCATTGTCATTCTGAGCGAAGCGAAGAATCTCTTTATGGGGAATCAAAATTGAAGATTGCATTGGTACAATCGAATATACACTTCGAGGAAAAGGAGAAAAATCTCCTCCGTGCGACATCCGTCATTAGTGAAGAAGCGGAACGCGGCGCAGATCTGATCCTTTTCCCGGAAATGAGCTTCACAGGTTTTTCCATGCATACGGAGATCATCGGTGAGCGGTGCAGAGAAACGGTAAAAAGGCTGTCCGAACTTGCAGCAGCTTCCGGAGTTGCCATCGGTTTTGGCTGGGTGGCATTCCGGGAAAAGGAACCTGAGGTGGTTGACGGAGGATCGGCAGCTGATGGGAAAAAGCTAGCCGAAAACCGGTACACTATCATCGGGAAGAATGGGAATGTGATATCGGAATTCACGAAGCTGCATCCCTTTTCCTATGCAGGAGAGGATTATTTTTACCGTGGCGGTGAAAATGTGGTAGAATATGAACTGGAGGGAATTCCCTGCTCTACATTTATCTGCTACGATCTTCGCTTTCCGGAGGCTTTCCGGAAGGTAGGGGAAAGAGCGCATATGGTCCTTGTTCCGGCCAACTGGCCGGCCTCCCGCGCGGAGCATTGGAAGACGCTTCTTCGGGCGCGGGCCATTGAAAACCAGGTTTACATACTGGGGATCAATTGCGTAGGACATATGAATGGACAGGATTACAGCGGGGACAGCTGTGTGATCACACCGGACGGAAATGTGCAGGCAAGCCTTTCCGGCGAGGAAGGCGTGGTTCGGTATGAATTGCAGGACAACGTGGAAGAATACAGGAAAGGATTTCCGGTGTGGAAGGACTACAGGAACATGTCATCCTGAGCCATAAGGCAAGCGCGCTTACGCGCGTAGCCTGTGAGCGAAGGATCTGAGATTCTTCGGCCGGCGGCCTCAGAATGACAGAAGCAAGTCAGCCTGCGGCCTCAGAATGACAGAAGCAAGTCAGCCTGCGGCCTCAGAATGACAGAAGCAAGTCAGCCTGCGGCTTCAGAATGACAGAAACATGACAATGACATCATGGGAGGGGGTATTCAGTTGAAAAAGAGATTTCGTAAATGGGTTACCGGTCTTATGACGGCGGCCATGGTCATGGGTACGATGGTGTCGGTTCCCGGCGTGAGCGAAGTGCTTGCTGCAGAGATCCCGGTACGTGAGACGACACAGGATACGGCAAAGAAGGATCAGATCATCATCGGGGTAGAAGGAATGGATCTTACTTCGAGCCAGGCCTGGATCGTAGATGAGATCAATAAGGCGAGAAAGGATGCCTGCGAGGCTGGAAATGTTCCGGATCCCCGAAATCCTTCCAGAATGCTTCAACCGGAGGATTATGTGGAGATCAAGCTGGGGGAAGGGTGCATGAAGACGGCAACCGTCCGTTCAGCGGAGGGCGCGGTATTGCTGTATCATACCCGGCCTGACCTGACTTCCTGCTCCACAGCGGCCTATGCATTTTTCTCACCCCATGGGATCGCTGAGAATCTTGGCTGGCGGGCAGGAAAAGGCGCATACATCGAGGGGTGGATCTCCGAGAAGGATGCGTGGGTGAATCATACTACCGGGCAGACGGGGCATTATGAAACGCTGATCAATCCCAATTATAAATATATGGGGACAGCCACATTTAACCCGATCAATGATAGTGCACCCTATAACTGGTCCTGTACGGCAGGCTCGTATGCCTACAATGATACGGAACTGACGGATTTTGCTGCAGAGAAAAATGAGCGTGTGATCCAGAAGATGGCAGTACCGGTATCCCGGGTAGATAAAATGGATATCCTCGTGGATGCCGCTCTGGAAGTGGATAAAAATGCTTCTGCGCGGCTGCTGACTTCTGTAACCTATACCACGGCCCAGGGGAGCGTGCGTAATAATACAACGACGGATTGCCCCGTATACAGTGGGGTGACCTGGTCGAGCTCCGACATTTCCAGGCTTGAAGTGGCAGAGGACGGAAGCCTTACGGCAAAGGCGGTGGGCGAGGTGACACTGAAAGCGGTGATCGGTTCCGAAGATGCGGCAAAGACCGTGGAACGGAAGGTTATGGTCGTGCCGAAGGGCACGAAGATCACCGGCGTGGAGAACCCGGAAACGGTAGTGACGGAAACAACGAAAACGCCCGTTCTTGCTAAAACCGTTATGGCGACACTCAGCGATGGCACGAAGATTGCGGTGGACGCCGAATGGGAAGAATATGACAGCAGTAAGCTGCTGGCACATTTAACGAGTAAGGAATTTGAAGTAAAGGGAAAGGCCGCAGGCTTTGATGTAGTGCAGAAGGTTCACGTCAACGCGGCGAAGATCGAGAAGATCTATACGAGTAAGTCGCTGCTGACGGTCGATTGCGGAACCAAACCGGAGGATGTGGAGGTATGGGTTAACCTATCGAACGGTTATACCTGGAAATATCCTGCAGCCTGGAGCAGCACATATTTTGTGACCTGGAATCAGGATGATCTGAATCAGTATAAGAACCATGCCGGCGGTGATTTTGAGATAAGAGGTCAGATCACTCTGGCTATGGACAGCGGAAATGTCAAGTTTGATGTGGTTCAGAAAATGCGTGTGAATGCTGCGACGGTTATTTCCGTTGCCTTCCCGGTGACAGAGGTAACGACGGACAGCGGAACGGAGCCTGATTATCCCAAGGCTAAGGTTACCTGGTCGGACGGGATGACTACGGATGAGGAGATCGACTACGCGGATAAGGAACCGACGAGTGCGGATTCAAAGTATATGACCAAGGTCGGGGGAAGCTATACCCTGACCGGAAGCTGCTATGGTAAAACCACGACTCTTACGGTAAAGGTGAACCCTGCCCATGCGGTGAAGGCTGCATTTTTGGATGGAAATGGGCATTATACCGTTCCCAGCGGGACTGCTCCGGAGCTCCCGGAGCTCGCCAATGTGACCTGGTCCAACGGTGAGTCGGAGAATGCCCGTATAAATTGGGACAGTATTCCTAAGAGCGATTATACGAAAACTGAAGGAAATGCATTTTCGGTTGAGGGAACCGTAGAGGGGTTGAAGCTTATTGCCGAGATTACAGTCCTTCCGGCAACAATCAGCTCCTTTGAAGCTCCGGAAAATGTGGAGACCATCGAGAAGGCAGCGCCATTGCTTCCGGAGAAGGTCTCTGTCAAATGGTCAAATGGGGAAATAACTCAGGAGACGGTTACCTGGGATGCAATCCCGAAAGCAAGTTATGCCGAGCCGGACCGGGAGTTTACGGTTTATGGTTCCGCAGCCGGGAATACGCTCAAATTTGCCGTTAAGGTTCTGGTGAAGAAGAAAAGTATTACCAGCTTCGGTTGGGCGGAAGGCAGCCCCGAGAATCTTCAGTCCTATGACTATTACAAAAAGGAAGATCTGAAGGGAACTCTGGTTGCTGTTTATGATAATGGTGAGAAGGAAGAAATCAGTGTTACTCCGGATATGATCACGGTATTTGACGCCCTTTCCGATGCAAAGACGCAGACCGTGACGGTCACCTGTGTTGTAAATGGTACCTCGCGGGATGTGACGGCAGTGATGAAGCTTGTCCGCAGGACAGGCATCCGGATTGTGAAAAAGCCTTCCAAGCTGACCTATGAAAAGGGAGAAAAGCTGGATCTTACGGGCCTTTCCATCTCCGAAGTATTTGATAATGGGGAAACCCGCGCGCTTTCCGCTGAGGAGATCGCGAAAGCTGTGATCAACGGATACGATGCGGATACGCCAGGCCAGCAGACGGTTACGATTTCACTGCTGGGATATTCGGCGGATTTTGCTGTGACTGTGAAGGAGGCAGATTCCGGATCCTCCGGAGGCGGCTCACAGGGCGGCTCGGGAGATGAAGGCGGAAGCGGGTCTTCCGGAGGCGGCTCGCAGGGCGGCTCGGGAGATGAAGGTGGAAGCGGATCCTCCGGAGGCGGCTCGGGAGATGAAGGTGGAAGCGGATCCTCCGGAGGCGGCTCGGGAGATGAAGGTGGAAGCGGATCC
>JAFXZW010000021.1 GCA_017541035.1 Eubacterium sp.
ATGGAAGAATATATCGAATACTATAACAACGAACGGATCCAGGCAAAAACAAAATGGATGCCTCCCGTAAAATATAGGGAAACATCCATTTGTTCCGGTTACTAATGATAAATGTGTCCAGTTTTCTGGGTACATATCAAATGCGGGGGGTTTTCCTTTTTCAAACCTGTCCGGTTTCCGTTTCTTTTGTCGGAATTTTTGTTCTCTGACTCTTTTCTTCCGTTGGGATTTTTGTTCTCTGACTCTTTTCTTCCGTCGGGATTTTTGTTCCCTGGCCATTTTCTTCCCTCTGCTTTTTTATCCTTTTCCTGTAAGCAGGATAGAAACATACGAAGTATCCCAGAATAACAACAGGAGCAGCTCCGGCTATGTCCAGCACGGAATGCTGTTTGACAAAGACTATGGAAACCGTGATCCCAATCGCCAGAAAACTGATCACGGACAGCATTTTAACCCCGGAAAAGCGTTTTGAGTCCGCTGCCGCAAAGACTACCGCGAATGCACCGATCACATGTTCCGACGGGAAAATACTGGCACTTTCGTCCGCTGAATAGATGCCTTTAACGATCCATGTGAAGAAATTCTCTCTCGGAAAGCTGTCCGGCCGCAGATCATGTCCCGACGGCCAGACGAAGAAAACCGTCAGTGCAATGCCATAGGTCAGGATGAAATAATTCATCAGCCGCTTAAAGGTTGGTACTTCAAAGCACATGGTATAGAGCAGCATAAGTACCCAGTAGGGAAACCATATGACATAAAAAACGATAAAATACTCGTTGAATGGTATCCTGTCATCCAGATCACAATGTACGATATGATACCTGCCGAGAGCAAGCTTTTCCGATAAAAAGAACAAGCCGATAAAAACCACCATGACCAGTAACAGCAGCGCGTGCCTGTACTGCGGTTTGAAAATATCCCGCGGACGCTGAAACCCGGCAAAAGCCCAATCCTTTCTCAGTTCTTCCTTCATTGTAACTACCGATATCCTCCGTTTATTTTCCCGCTGATGTCATGATAGGATGCTCGATTCAAAGAGGTTATGCAAAACCTTTACCATTATAGAGAGCAAATGTCAAGATGACAATATCCAGATTTACATTTTTATCCTGATTCATTCCGGTACCCGGGAAATCAGTACCGTATACCGCCCACGACGAAAAAAGAGCACAGGTTTTGAACCTGCGCTCTTTTAATCAACCGGGAACCTGTCCTATGCAATATCCTGTGTCAGAATCTCTTTCTTTCCGGTGATACCGTCCGATTTCTCACGATCATCACACTTTGCCATTACATTATCCAGATACTCCAGGAAACGATCGATATTTCCTTCCTCCATTCCTGCCAGAGCACCCTTCAGCTTCTCATAGACAGGCTTATCGGCGGTGTAGTTCTTCTCTTTGATATATCCTCTTGCCAATGCGATCATGCCGCGCTCAGCGATCTTATGAATATCCACCAGATAAATGAACTGATCAACGATCTCCGGATTATCCTCAAAGAAATTCGCCAGAGAGTCGATCTCGCCGGTCAGGATCACAACATAATCATTCTCCATGGGCAGGGAGTTCCGGATCACTTCAACCAGCTTCTCCGGCTGCACCAGCCCCGCATTTTCGATGATCAGGCAGCCGCCCTTCAATCCCTGGAGCTTCTCCAGGCCTATCTTGTTCAGCTGCTTTGCCCGAATCTTCGCTATCTTATCTGATGTCACAAGCCCCATAGCGTAGAAGCTGCGGGCAAAATCTTCACCGACTTTTACGGTACCGAAACCGTTCCGGCCCAGAATGACAATGTTCTTAGACATATCCGGGTGACGGACTATGGAATTGATGGCTGTCAGCACCGCATCCGAAGTGGTCGGTATGCGGGAGTATTTCTTCAAGTAAACTGCCTCGGCAGGAATGGTTCCCAGAGGTACTTCTTCGCCGGTTACCGGATCGACAACCTTCTTTCCTCCGACACTGTTCTGTGCCTCCATCTCACGACGTGCAGCTCTCTGCTCTGCTTTCTTTTCTTCTCTTTCACGCTTTGCAGCCCGTTCGAGACGGCGTTTCACTTCTTCATCATATGCCGCCTGTTCCGACTTGGACACGTAATCTGCATCCGGTGCCTTCACCTTCGGCTTCTGTGTCTTCTTTTTGGCCTGTTGCTTCTCCTCCGGTGCTGCTGCCTGCTTCGGAGCGGTTTCCTGTTTCTGTGCCGTCTCCTGTTTCGGCTTCATTTCAATCTTTTGCTCGGTCTTCTTTTCCGGCTTCTTTACCGGAGTAACCGGTTCTTTTACCTGAGCAGCAGGTTCTTCCTTCTTCTCCGGTTCTTTCTCAACGACAGGCTGTGCAGCCGGTTTTTCTGGCTCACCCTTCTTGAAAATATTGGCAAGCAGGCGCTTGATTGCCTCGTACGCATTGTGAAATGGTTTCATATCTCTCGCCCCCCTGGCATGATAAGTACAAAAATACGTATCAATTATAGCAAAAAACAAATCAGAATACCATAGTTATTCTTCTTTTTTTATGTCCGATTTCGGAAAACATGAATCACCGGTTTTGGGCATATTTACCTATTTTTCCTTCCTAATCCACCTTAACCTCGATATGATGCTTCGCTTCAGAAAGTCTGGACAAGAGCGCTACCGTTTCCACATGAACCGTCTGTGGATAGCCGTCTGTAGCCGCAGCACGCACGACGCGGTATCCTCTCTCCTGAATGGTAACCAGATCTCTGGCCAGAGAGGTGGGCTTACAACTGATATAAATGATGTGCTCCACACCGTAAGAAAGGATCTTCTCCAAAGCCTTAGGTGTACAGCCGTCTCTCGGAGGATCCAGAACGATGAAATCAGGCTTTTCCTCAATCTCATCGAGTTTTTTCAGAACATCTCCTGCGATGAATTCACAGTTCTTCAGCCTGTTCAGCTTTGCATTTTCCCGGGCTGCTTCCACGGCCTCTTCCACAAGTTCAATCCCGTAAACCCTTGTGGCAACCGGTGAAAGGATCTGGGCTATGGTTCCCGTTCCGCTGTAAAGGTCGTAGATCACCCCCGCCTTCCCGTCAGGACATGCGGAAAGAACATATTCCCTTACCTTCCGGTAAAGGACTTCGCAGCCCCTTGTATTGGTCTGGAAAAATGAAAAAGGTGATATCTTAAAGCGAAGGCCCAGCACTTCCTCCATCAGATAATCATCCCCGTAGAGCTTCGTCAGAGAGTCGCAGACAACCGCATCCGCAAGAGAATCATTTTCCGTATAAAGGACTCCGGCCAGATGGCTGTGGCTTGTCAGGGTCTCAAAGCGGCCCTCCGACTCCAGTCGGAGCAGACCCGCCACATATTCGGGAAGATGAAGTTCTTCTATCACTTCGTTCCGCAGTCCTTCCCCGATGTCACCCTGCTTTTTTTCCGTCAGTTCATGCCGGGTGGTAGTGACCAGATTTACCAGGATCCCTCCGTCCGCAAAGGACTGCCGGATCACCAGATGCCGCAGGATGCCCGTACGCTGCATTTTATGATAGAAATTCACACGATGCTTCCGGAAGAAACTCTGGGTAAATTTCAGGATCTCATTCCATGCCGGGCGGACCAATGCACAGCTGTGGATTCCGAGGACATCATAAGTGGAACCCTGCCTGTGCAGTCCCAGTGTCAGCGGACCGTCCTTTTCCTCATCCCCGAAGGTAAACTCCATCTTATTCCTGTACTGCAGCGGATCCGGCGAAGCTTCGATCCCTTCCCAGGGAAGATCATGAACAACCTCCGAAAGCAGAGTCTTTACCATTTTCTCCTTCAGGCGAAGTTGGTTGGTATATGCCACCTGCTGATAGCTGCACCCCCCGCACTCATAAAAATGCGGACAGACCGGTTTCTTTGATGCAAGTGGGGATTCCTTCTTCGTTTCCAGGAGGATGGCCTCCGCATGCCCGCTTCTTTTCTTTTTGACTCGGACTGACACTTCAGCCCCCGGAAGGACATTTTTCACCGAAACCGATGTGTCCTCATAATGAAAATATCCCTTATTGGGGAAGCGGATCTCTTCGATCTTTCCTTCCAGGATGTCTCCTTTTTTCATCTTTTATTTCTCCATAATACCGGATTGCCGTATCAATTCCCGGGTCTGATTCCCAATCGTCCGCTCCGTCTTTTTCGGCCGTTCAATGAAGCCTTCTGTATTCCTGCTCCGTCTTTTTCGGTCGTCCGAGGTGACCTGCCATGGTTTCGTTATGTCTTTTTTCGGCCGTCCGATGTACATTACAGTGTTCTCAGTTCGGGTACAAGTTCCCCCTCCTCATCCACCGTAAGCAGGATATATGTTTTTGCAAAGCCCGTCTGCCGTGGAAGGGAAATGCTTCCCGGATTCAGGATCAGCAGCTTTCTTTTCAGCCGGATATCCGGCACGTGGGTATGACCGTACATCGCCACATCACAGCCGTTTTCCAGTGCTGTCTTTTCCAGATTCTCCGTGCCGTAGCTCACATGCTGCCTGTGCCCGTGGGCTGCAAAACATTTATGTCTTCCGATCTGAAAAACCGTAAAGGAAGGAAGATTCGGATCATAATCACAGTTTCCCGCCACAAAAAAGCAGGAGGTTCCTGCTTCCTTCTGTATCTCCTCCGTGCTGCCCTGGATATCTCCCAGATGCACCAGAAGGTCAAAGGGTTTTTCCTTCCGGATCGTCTCAAGAACATTGGTTGTCCTGGCGTGGGAATCACTGAGGATCAGTATTTTCGAAGCATCCATATTTTTCCAGTTCCTTCCGCATCATGCGAAGCGCTTTTCCCCGATGACTGATAGCATTCTTCTCCTCAGGTGAGATTTCCGCAGAGGTCTTCCCGTATTCGGGCAGGAAGAAAATGGGATCATAGCCGAAGCCGTTTTCTCCCGCCTGCTCATAAGCGATCCGTCCTTCCATGGTACCCCTCACACAAAGCTCCGTACCATCCGGCAGCACCGCAGCAACCGCACAGACAAACCGGGCAGTCCTCTTTTCATCCGGTACCCCCTCCAGTCTCCGGATCAGTTCTTTATTCTTGATATCATAGGAGGTGTCCTCTCCCAGATAACGTGCTGAATAAATGCCCGGTTCTCCATTCAGGTAATCGATACAAAGGCCGGAATCATCTGCCAGAACAAGTTCTCCCGTTGCCTCATGAATCGCCCGCGCCTTGATCAACGAGTTTTCCTCGAAGCTCTGACCGTTTTCATCCACATCAACGCTTATCCCCGCCTCCTTCATGGAAAGGATCTCCATATCGTTGTTCCCGAAGATCGCGCGGATTTCCCTCATTTTATTCTGGTTTCCCGTTGCAAAGATCAGTTTCATTTTCTTCTCCTAACGATTCTTTGTAAATACCTTCAGACAAAGGTTGCAGCCCTTATCTTCCACACGGTTCCAAACCTCTCCATACAGACTGATATAGCCTTCGCCGTCGGAAATATCCGCATATTTCGAGCGTTCATCCGCCACATATTCAACGGCGATCGGGTTGGTGGAACCCTTCGTTATCGCCTCGATCACAACGGCGAATTTCTGCCCCTTTGTAAGCTCAGGCGGTTCCGGAATATCCACTGTATAGTAACCGGCATACCGGGTTTCTCCGGACAGGAGCAGTTCCCTGTTATTCAGGTCCTCCGGTGTGGAGGCATCCGCTACATAATAAACCGAGAAGGATGTATCCGGACCCGTAGCATAGAAGGAAATCCCGGCCAGGGTCTCATCCCGTTCCGCAGTATAGCAGTTTGCAAAAAAAGCTTCGGGTCTGCTGAAGCCCAGCTGACCCACCCAGCCCAAAAGATCCGACTGGTAGATATGATCAAAATTATCCGGTTCTCCCAGCTTTGTATAAACGATGGATTGACCGCATAGATTAACATCTGCGTAGGACACGTAAAAATATCCTTCATCCCCGAATTCTGTTCCCCAGCTGTTCTTACAGATATACGCTCCGTCCGATGGCGGCATGATAGAGAAATTCTCCTTTGGCCAGGAATCATCCCAGCCCACAACCACCACGTCATGATTAGGTGTTTTTTCGCCGACATAATAATACGATGCCGTGTCCTCATTGTAATACTGGGACGCATAGCCTGTGTATTCCATCTCCAGATACAACGAGGTTTCCACCCCGCCGTAGCGGTAAATAGCACTTTTTATGATATCATCATCTCTCTTTCCGATGACAATGGCTTCTTCCAGATGCTTTACCGCAGTGAGGTCATCTCTCGATTTTCCGTCGCCATATGGGTCATCAGCTTCATAGACCGGGCCCTGCCAGGCCGCCAGATAAGCAATACTCATGGTATGCTCTCCGCCCTTTGTCAGCTCCAGTTTGTAGCTGTTATTCATAGCCATATGATCGGTCGAATAGATATTTTCCTCATAGGGCATCAGGGTGGTCTCCAATGCGCCCAGGGATGCAAAGGCCCAGCAGGTTCCGTAACGTCCCTGATCCCGTACCGGGGTCACTCTGCCCTTTTCCCTCATATCGTATTTCCCGGGAAGAGGACTGACTGCGACCACTTCTTCCACCTCAACCGTTTTATCAATATAGGAAAAGGATGCTCGATAACCCATGGCGGACAGTAGTTCCTCCATGGGCAGGTACAGGCTTTCCCTCGCTTCGTCATAGATGTAGCCCGCCGAAAGCTCCGTAACAACGCCGTCTATTTCAGCCTTTTTGCTTTCCGGGAAAAGGCGGATCCGCGTATTTCCACGTTCCACAAGCACATCCCCGTTGGAATAACGCAGGATTGAACAGCCCAGAATATCCTCCAGGAAACGTTCCGGACATAACAGTTTCAGATCATCATTCAGCCGGATATCGTAACCGAAATTCCGAAGACTCTTGCCGGAGAGCAGGATGTCTATCCCATCCGTCCGGATCTCCTCCACCGTTCGATCCCGAAATGTACTGACACTGTCCTGAAACCGTTCTGTTTTTTCGACCTTCCCCTGCGGCCTGTCGGAAAAAAGAAAAACCATTCCAACAATAACAGCCAGGAGGAGAAGGATCAGGATCCATTTCTTCAATTTATTTGCCTCTCTGTATCATCAGCCGGGAACAAACCACCTTTCGCCCCGGCATCAGCCTTTTCTCTTCAGCCGGAGTTCGGCACCATCATTGCACCTTCATCCGGGTATATCCTATTTTATAACCCCGGTAGGTCTGGCCGGCGGTTTCGGTCCCAGATACTGATAGAAATATGACCGGATCATACCGTTGTAGATCTTCCGATTTTTATCCGCCTTCCGTCCGATGTACTTCTCCGCTTCCTCGTAGGAAGTGATCAGGTACATGGACCATTTGTCCAAACGTCTGTATACTTCACCGATGGTGCGGTAAAGCTCCTCCAGTTCCACCTTCTCGGACAGCCGCTCTCCGTATGGAGGGTTGGTCACAAGAAATCCATAGGGTTTCGGATGACGAAGATCCGCCACGTCTCTTTCCTGAAAATGGATATACTGCTCCACACCTGCCGCACGGGCATTTTCACGGGCACAACGTACCATTTCACCATCCAGATCATACCCCTGGAGATGCATGGTTATGTCCCTGTGCTCCAGGCTTTTGGCTTCTTCTCTGGCCTTCTCCCAGTCATCTTCCGTGAGCAGCTTTCTCCATTTCTCCGCCGTGAAATTCCTTTTTATGCCCGGTGCGATATTGGCTCCCAGCATGGCGGCTTCTATGGGAAATGTCCCGCTCCCGCAGAAAGGATCCACCAGAATCCGGTCACTTCGCCAGGGCGTCAGCATCAGCAATGCCGCTGCAAGGGTTTCCGATATGGGGGCTTTGCCCACCAGCTTCCGGTACCCTCTTTTATGCAGGGACACGCCGGAGCTGTCCAATCCGATCGTCACTCTGTCTTTCAGAATGAATACCCTGACAGGATAATCCTCTCCGTCTTCTGTGAAGTGCTCAACATGATAGGTTTTCCGGAGGCGGTCCACCATGGCCTTTTTCACAATGGACTGAATTGCGGAAGCACTGAAAAGCTGACTGCGGTTCGTAGTGGCCTTCGTCACCCAGAACCGTCCGTTCCGGGGAATATACCTCTCCCACGGGATTGCCTTAACGCTTTCAAAAAGCTCATCAAAGCTGGCTGCCGTAAACTCTCCGCAGCTAAGAAGGATACGTTCTGCCGTACGGATCCGGATGTTGCTTCTGGCTATTGCCAATCTGTCTCCCTGAAATACAACACGTCCGTCTTCCACTGAGAGGATCGGATAATCAAGGGACTGTATTTCTTTTTTTAATACCGCCTCCAATCCGAAATGACAGGGTGCGATGAGAGTATAGAGCTCTTCCACATTTTCCTCCAAATGATCTATCTATTCACGTACCCTTCCATTCGATCACGAACCTTCCGCGCTTTGCGCGAAAGCCGTGCCTTCGGCTCTTATGTTCGTAATGAATGGAAAGGTCCCTTTCTATTTCAAATAGGTCTTTCCGTGTATCGGAGGAGGCGGATGTACATACATCCGCCTCCTCCGGTGATGCCGGGATACCCCGGCGGTTCAGGCAGCTGCGGACCCGCCGCACTGCCGTATTTCCTACTGATTCAGACGAGCTCTAAGTTCTGCCGTCTTCTCTTCATAACCGGGACGGCCGAGAAGAGCAAACATGTTCTTCTTATAGCTCTCCACGCCCGGCTGATTGAAGGGATTCACTCCCAGCACATAACCGCTTACCCCGCAGGCAAACTCGAATTTGTAGAAAAGTTCGCCCAGAGAAAGCTCATCAATAGCATCCATATCGATCCGGATATTCGGAACGCCGCCATCCACATGAGCCAGGATCGTACCGTTCATGGCACATTTGTTGATGAAGTCCACAGTCTTTCCTGCCAGGTAGTTGAGGCCGTCCAGATCCGTTTCCTCCAGCTCCATGGTCACGGTCTTCTTCGGATTCAGAACATTGATAAAGGTTTCAAAATGATTCTTGGTACCTTCCTGGATAAACTGACCCAGAGAATGCAGATCCGTTGTAAAATCAACTCCTGCCGGGAAGATACCCTTTCCGTCTTTTCCTTCGCTCTCACCATAAAGCTGCTTCCACCACTCGGTTACATAGTGAAGTGCGGGTTCGAAATTGCCGAGGATCTCCATTCCCAGACCTTTTTCATGCAGTACATTCCGCACCGCGGCATATTTCAGCGCATCATTTTCATCAAAGGACTTCTCCAGACAGTAGGCGCGTCCATTTTGTGCACCCTCCATCAGCTTGTCAAGATCAGCACCGGAAGCTGCGATGGGAAGCAGTCCGACAGCTGTAAGTACGGAAAAACGTCCCCCGACGTCATCCGGTACCACGAAGGTCTCATAACCCTCGGAATTCGAAAGGGTTTTCAACGCGCCCTTTTCCTTGTCCGTGGTTGCGTAGATCCTCTTGGCAGCCTCTGCCTTTCCGTATTTCCGCTCCAGCATCTGCTTGAAGATCCGAAAAGCGACGGAGCACTCAGTGGTGGTTCCGGACTTGGAGATTACATTTACGGAGAAATCACGATCACCGATCACATCACAGAGCTCACTGATATACGTGCTGGAAATGTTATTTCCGCAATAATAAATCTCCGGTGTCTTCCGGATGCTTTTATCCACCATGTTGTAGAAGGAATGACGCAAAGCTTCGATAGCTGCACGCGCACCCAGATAGGAACCGCCGATACCGATCACCAGAAGCACATCCGAATCACTCTGGATCTTCTTTGCCGCAGCTTTGATCCGGGCAAATTCCTCTTTATCATAATCCACCGGAAGATCGATCCATCCAAGGAAATCATTCCCGGCACCGGTTCTCTCTACCAGCGTATTTCTTGCTGCAATCACCCGATCCTTCATTGCCTCCACATCCTTGTCGGATGCCAGAATGGCTGTGTTCTTGAAATCAAATGAAATCTTCTGTACCATGACTTACTCCTCCTGATTCTTTAATCCGTCCCATGCCGGAAAAATGTTACGTAATGATATGCGGATCATCGCGACGCTACTATGATAACAAATTTTCCTTCTTCTTTCAATGCCTGATTGCAACTATTCAGCTTCTCTTTTATTTTGATCCTCCGTGTGTTAGAATACAGGAAGAATCATTCCCGATTGATCGCATCTTCGTATTCGGCGGGTCAAGTAAGGTCTCGTGCGATTGTGCAAGCGCATCGCACAGACCTTTTGACCCTATCATCATATACAAGAGTTGCCCGACAAATTGGCAACTCATATACAATATGGAGGTATAAAAATGTCCAAGACACTTGTTATGACCGGAGGAGGAACCGCCGGACACGTGACCCCGAATATCGCCATGCTCCCCCGTCTTAGGGAGATGGGTTACAAAATATCCTATATCGGCACATATGACGGTATCGAAAAGAAGCTGATCGAGGCAGAGGGAATACCTTATTACGGCATTTCCTCCGGGAAACTCAGAAGGTACTTCAGCATGAAGAACTTCAGTGATCCCTTCCGTGTAATCAAGGGCTTCCGGCAGGCAAAAAAACTGATGAAACAGCTGCGTCCCGATGTCGTCTTTTCCAAGGGTGGCTTTGTCAGTGTTCCTGTTGTCATGGCCGCGGCTAAAAAGAAAATACCTGTGGTGATCCACGAATCGGACATGACTCCCGGTCTGGCAAACAAGCTGGCTCTGCCAAAAGCATCCCGTGTCTGCTGCAATTTTCCCGAGACCGCATCCACATTTCCGGAAGGTGTTGCCACCGTAACAGGAACGCCCATCCGGGAGGAGCTGTACCATGGAGACGCGGAAAAAGGGCGTATGTTTTGCCGTTTCACGGATAACCGCCCCACCATTCTGGTAATGGGCGGAAGCACCGGCAGTGCCGCTGTCAATGCATGTATAAGGGATGCCCTTCCGGAGCTTCTTAAGGATTATAATGTCGTTCATTTGGCCGGCGAAGGAAAAACCGACCCATCCTATGACGGAAGGGCCGGTTACGCGCAGTTTGCCTATGTAAAGGAACAGCTGCCGGATGTCTTTGCTCTGGCAGATCTGGTAATCTCCCGGGCCGGCGCCAATGCCATCTGCGAACTTCTGGCTCTCCGGAAGCCGAATATCCTGATTCCGCTTTCTCTTGCCCAGAGCCGGGGGGACCAGATCCTTAACGCACGCTCCTTTGAAAAAAGCGGGTACAGCAAGGTGATTGAGGAAGAAAACCTGAATAAGGATACTCTCCTTTCCGCCGTAAGGGAAGTCTCCGAAAACCGTGAGGATTATATCCGGAAAATGGCAGGAAATGAAGAAAAGGATTCCATTACGATCATTACGGAGATTATTGATTCGCTGGTGAAATGAAATAAACGTGCGCCCATCAAAAAGGACAGACCTTTGTTGGTCTGTCCTTTTTGATCTGAAATATATAAATTATTTGCTCTCGGTAGCTGCCTCTTTAGCTGCCTCAGCCTCGGCATTAGCTTTATTACCGGTCGCTTTGCTTACAAGATTTCCAAGACATTGCTTCTTGTAGAAATCATTCTGAGAAGTTTCATCAATGGTCACACCATAGGATGTCACCACAATTTCAGGAGTCTGACCGACCTTACGGTTGGCAAAAAACGAGATATCGATAGCAGCCTGTGACATATTTACATTGTTATCCTGTCCATTCTCGTGTGCCATAGAAAGATCTACGTCATATACATAAGCATGAACCTCATAGCTTCCGCTCTTCTTATCTTCACCCACATCGGAATACTCAATCACCCAGGAACCATGCTTACCCGCATACTCAATCATATCACCGAAAGTCATCTCTGATCCGGGAACCTTAATTCCTTTAATGTAGGTAACAACTTCATATTCATCCTTCTTCAGCCAGCTCTGAACCTTCTCCTGTAACGGATGCTTGATCGTTCCGGGGAGGATAAAGTATACTCCGACTAACGCCGCAATACCCAAGATGATACCGATAACGACCCGTACTATTCGATTTCCCATTTTTCTCTCTCCTTTGCCTGCTAGGTCTGCGGTCTACGGATACCTGCAGCCCTGACAATAGTTAAAACAGTTCCTTCTCCAGCTGATAGATGAAAGCCTCAATCGCCTGCATCCTTTTTGTATACTCGGCGCGGCCGGCATCGGTCTTGCAGCGCCGGATCTTCGGCTTATTTGTCCTGTAGTACTCCTTGATCTTATAGTAGGCCCGCTTATAGCTTGCTTCGTCCTCCAAAGCTGTAGCCATGCAATCCCACATAACACCAATAGCTCCTATCTCATCCAGCAGATCAGCATCCATAACGATCTTGCATTCCAGAGACAGTTCCTTTTCCGTATCCTTATCGGCGTGCAGGAGAATGATTTCTCCAACTCTTCGGATAGTCTCGGGATCGATCTCAATGGAATCCAAATACTCGACGGCCATTTCCGCACTGACTTCCTCATATGGACGGCCTTCCTCCCAGCCCACATCGTGGAGAAGTGCCGAAAGAACGATCACGTCCAGGTCCCCGCCCAGCTTTGCCTGCAAACGGATGGCCCAGCGATACACGCGCATCGTATGCTCAAACCGGCTGCGGAAGGGATACGGATTCGGGCGAGTGCTCTCCGCCGTCTTTTTTTTCACATATTCAATTACCTCTGCGTAGTTCATATGTTGTCAGCCCCTCATTTTTCTCCGGTTTCAGATACACCCCTATCTTTGGTATCATACCACTTTTTGCGACAAATGACTACCCTTTTTTATGATTCTGCATTATTTTCTGAAAAAAGGCAGGATGGGTGATTTCCCTCCTACCTCGTTCTTTGTCTTTAGCCGCGCGGTCAGCTTTGAAAGGCAACCATGACCGTTACCGAAACAGCCAGCTCAGTCCAGGCTGCCTCACGGCACACAGGTAGTTCCGCTTAGTGCTGCTTTGTTCCCAACCTGACACGGTTCACAGAATCCTGTTGCGTAAGACCCAAACATCAACGCCGCTTATCCCGGGCAGCATCACAGAATACGATCCGGGGCTGACCATCACCCCTGCTGTAGCGGATTGCAGGTACAGGGCACCGCTATCTCCCCGGCTGCGCGGTGAGAATAGTATAGCGAAATGTCCCGCTCCCGTCAAGCGGTTTTCTTTTCCCCGCCATTTCGCTCCTCCCGGGGGCCGTTTTCCTACTAAAAGTCACAGCAGTTCCTTATTCCCGGTTGTCCCCTTCTCTGCCCGAAGCCGGGCAAAGAAATTGTGCAGCAGAACGGCTGATCTCTCCTGCAGTACTCCGCGGATCACCTCGGCTCTATGGTTAAAGCGATCGTCTTCCAGAAGATTGTACAGGGAACCCGCACACCCTGCCTTGGGGTTCATGCTGCCGATCACCACGCGGGGGATCCGGGCCTGAACAATAGCTCCCGCACACATCTGGCAGGGTTCCAGTGTAATGTAGATCGTAGTTTCTTCCAGGCGCCAGTCTCCCAGATAATCCGCAGCTTCACGAATTGCCAGAAGCTCAGCATGTGCAAGTACGCTGTGCTCCTGATTTCGGCGGTTATATCCTCTTCCGATGATTTTTCCATCATGAACAATGACGCAGCCGATGGGAACATCCCCGCCTTCCGAAGCCTTTTCTGCCAGAAGGAGAGCCTCCTCCATATATTTTTCATCTGATTCTTCCATAGTCACCTGATTCAATCCTTCCCGGTACATCCATGCAGGATCTGCATCTTTACATCCTGTCAGTACTCAGGATAACACCGCTTACTGGGGATCTCCCTCTGCATTATCATTTTCAGCAGCTCTTCCGGACTGGTATTCGGTTATCCCCGGCTAAAGCTTCTCAAATGGTAAACTTCTTCACTACTCCTCATGAAGCAGATCAGCCAGTTCGGCAAATTGTTCCAACGACAGAGTTTCTCCCCGGACTGTGGGAGATAAATTCATTTTCCGCAGGACTTCTTCAATCTGCTCCCGTTCAAGTCCGAGATCCGACGCGTTACGCAAACTGTTGACCAGCGTTTTTCTTCTTTCCTGAAAAGAAGCCCTGATGACCCGGAACATGAATTTTGCATCCCTTGTTTCCACCGGCGGACACGTCCTTTTGGTAAGCCGGATTACGGCCGATCCAACCGCCGGACGGGGCATGAAGCAGTTGGGCGGAACATTTGCCGCAAGATAGGTCTCCGCGTAATACTGGACCGCCAGCGACAGCGCCCCGTATATCTTGCTTCCGGGTCCTGCGTCCATCCTTTCAGCCACTTCCTTCTGCACCATGACCGTAATGGAATCTGCGGGAACGCCGCCTTCCAGAAGGCCCATAATAATGGGTGTGGTGATGTAATACGGGAGATTCGCCACGATCTTGCAGTTTTTTCCCTTCCCGATCATCTGTGGGATGTCGCATTGTAAAATGTCCTGATGAACAACGGTTACATTTTCATATTCACTTAACGTATCGGCCAGGATAGGGATAAGCGTTTCATCAATCTCAACCGCATACACCTGACCTGCCGTTTCTGCCAGATACTGGGTGAGTGTTCCGATACCCGGCCCGATCTCCACCACGATATCCTCCCGGGTAATCTCCGCCGCCCGCAGGATCTTCCGTATTACGTGGGGGTCCACAAGAAAATTCTGACCGTAACGTTTTCGAAAATGAAATCCGTATTGATTGATGGTGCGGATCGTCACCTGCGGATTACTGAGTTTATCCTTATCGTCCATTTCCTGCTCCTGAATCATTTTCTGCATTTGTCCAATAACCACACCACCACAGAAATCCTGCCCTTTTCATTCCGTGTCGTAACCGGTGTATAACGCGGCGTGACTTACTCTCTTCTATGGCTTCACCCGATAAAGCCTGCAGGCATTTTCCCAGGTGACCTCACACACCTCTTCCAATGAAATACCCTTCAACTGAGCGATCTCCTCCGCAATCTGCGGCAAAGCGCAGGAATCATTTCTCTCTCCTCTGTGTCCCTCCGGAGGAAGATAAGGGGCATCCGTTTCCAGAACCAGCCGAGACAGAGGAATCCTCCTGACAGTTTCCCGAAGTTTTTTTGCATTGGGACGTGTCACCACGCCGCCGACTCCCAGCAGAAACCCCATCTTCACAAATTCTTCCGCCATCTCGGGACTGTAGGAGAAACAGTGGATCACTCCTTTTTCGGCTTTCTGTTCTTTCAGAATCTCCACCGTATCCTGCGCCGCTTCCCGGGAATGGATCACTACCGGAAGATCCTTTTCTTTTGCCAGATGCAGCTGCTCCCGAAAAAGCTTTTTCTGAAGCTCCTTTTCCGGTCCCTCCGGCCGATGATAATCCAATCCGACTTCTCCCAGGGCATCTGCCCTCTTCTGCGTAAACATCTCCAGGATCTCGAGTGCATTCTCCGGAAGATCCGTGACATACAGCGGATGGATTCCCACAACTGCCAGATGTCCTTTTCCTTCTTCCGCCAGTTCCAAAGCACGCCGAGAGGAAGGAAGATCAAAGCCGATCACCGCATCCAGCTTCACACCGATCCGGCGGATTTTTTCTCTCACTGCCTCTCCATCCTCCGCAAACGCCGGATGGTTATAATGCGTGTGCGTATCGAAAAAAGTATGCCTCACTCCGATGATCTCCCTTGTATTTTTTCAACTTCTCCTCTATAATGGGAAAATGCTGTAATAAAAAACAGTATACCAAAACTCTCCATTGAAAGAAAGAGGATAAAAAAGTGATCAATACATTTTACAAAGAAATGACCGGAAAAGAATCCGTCATACGCCAGTTTTTTGATTACAGCCGGAAACGTGCAGCGGAAATGGGGCCTGACAGTGTATTCAATTTCTCAATCGGTAATCCTTCCGTACCGGCTCCGGATTCCGTAACAAAAGCCATGGAGCAGCTGCTTCAGAATGAAGATCCCGTTACTCTTCACGGCTACAGCCCCACACTGGGACTTCCTTCCACGAAAAAAGCCATTGCCGAATCTCTGAACAGACGCTTCGGCATGTCCTATACCCCTGAACTGATCTTCCCCACCTCGGGAGCAGCCGGGGCTCTTTCTCATGCCCTGCGGGCCGTCACGAAACCCGGAGACACGGTTCTTACCTTCGCTCCCTATTTCCCGGAGTACATTCCCTATGTAACAGGAACGGGGGCATCCCTTTCCGTGGTTCCCGCGGACCCGTCATCCTTCCAGATCAACTTCGAGAAGCTGGAAGAGATGCTTACCCCGGAAGTGGCAGCTGTTCTGATCAACTCACCGAACAACCCCTCCGGCATTGTTTATACCACAGCAACTATCCAGCGTCTGGCTAAGCTCCTTACAGAGAGGCAGGAGGCATACGGACATGAGATCTTCCTGATCACGGACGAGCCTTACCGGGAAATCGTATTTGAAGGAACCGATTCCCCCTTTGTATCCCGTTTCTATGATAATTCCATCTGCTGTTATTCCTTCAGCAAATCCCTGTCCCTTCCCGGCGAACGTATCGGATATCTGGCCGTGAATCCCCGGGCAAAGGATGCGGAGCTGATCGTCCCCATGTGCGGACAGATCTCCCGTTTTACGGGACATAACTGCCCCTCATCCCTGATAATGCGGGCGATCGAAGGCGAACTGGACAACACCAGCGATCTCTCCATTTATGAAAAAAATGCAAATCTGCTTTACGAAGCACTGACAGCGATCGGGTACTCCGTTGTCCGCCCCGGCGGAACCTTCTATATGTTCCCCCGGACGCCCAATGACGATGCAAATCTTTTCTGCTGGACCGGCGCAAAGGAACTTGGACTGATCACGGTTCCCGGTGATTCCTTTGCCTGCCCCGGACATTTCCGGATCTCCTACTGCGTTCCCACGGAACAGATAGAAAAAGCCATCCCGCTCTTCCGGGAACTCTACCGGCGGTTTGCATGACAGGTCTTGTCATTTAGTCTTTATTCCTTTATAATAGAAAGGCTATGGTTACAATAAAACACATCGGAGGTTAACCCAATGGATATTACAAATGAGGCGGAGAAGCCGCCGAAGCGCTATGCCGGGATTCTTCTGCATCCCACATCCTTTCCCGGTCCTTACGGAATCGGTGACCTGGGCAAGGGCGCTTATGATTTTATAGATTTTATGAAACAGTCCGGCATGACTGTATGGCAGGTACTTCCCCTGGGACATACGGGCTTCGGCGATTCACCCTATCAGCCCTTTTCTTCCTTTGCGGGACAGCCCTACATCATCAGCCCGGATCACCTGAAAGAACTGAACCTGCTCTTTGATTCGGATTTCGCGGATATGCCTGCCTGGAATCCGGAAAATATCGACTACGGCGATGCCATCGCATTTAAAACAAAGCTCCTGCATCTGGCCTACGAACGTTTCACCGATCCGGCTGTTCATGATGACTTCTCGGGAAATGAAACTCTTATGCAGCAGTACGATGTCTTTTGCTCAGACAACGAATGGCTTTCCGATTATGCGCTGTTCATGGCCGGAAAGGATTATCATGAGGGTGCTCCCTGGTATCTGTGGGAGGATGACTTAAAGAGCCCCACCAAAGCACAGCGTAAGGCCTGGGAGAATAAGCTGGCTGGCGAAATCGGCTACTACAAGTTTATCCAGTTCCTTTTTTATTACGAGTGGATGCGTCTGAAGGAATACGCAAATGAAAACGGAATTTCCATCATCGGAGATATTCCCATTTTCGTAGCCTGGGATTCCGTTGATGTCTGGGTGAACAAAAAGCTGTTCTGTCTGGATTCAAAGGGTTATCCTACCGTAGTTGCCGGTGTTCCGCCGGATTATTTCTCAGCTACAGGGCAGTTATGGGGAAATCCTCTTTACAATTGGCCGGAGCACACCAAAACCCGCTACGACTGGTGGTTTAAGAGGATACGTCACCAGCTGACACTCACCGATTATCTGCGGATCGATCATTTCCGCGGTTTTGATAAGTATTGGGCTGTACCCTATGGTGAAGAAACTGCTATTCACGGGAAATGGGTGGAAGCTCCCGGTGAGAATTTCTTCACAATGCTGGAAGCAACGCTGGGCTACCATATGCCCATCATTGCTGAGGATCTGGGAGAGATTGACCATTCCGTAATCGAACTTCGGGACAAATTCGGATTCCCCGGCATGAAGATTCTTCAATTTGCCTTTGAGAATCCCAATGAGAATTCCTTCCTGCCGCATAATCACATTCGAAACTGCGTTTGCTACACCGGTACCCATGACAATGACACAACCCTCGGCTGGTACAAAAATGCCTATGAGGCTTCCCGGGATAAGCTGCGCCGTTATTACAGCACAGATGCCAGCGATATCTGCTGGGTAATGATCCGCGCCTGCTTCGGTTCCGTGGCAAGTATTGCTGTTGTTCCCATGCAGGATGTGCTTGAGCTGGATTCCTGGGCTCGTTTCAATACACCGGGAGTGGCTGCCGGCAACTGGTCCTGGCGCTATCTGCAAAAAGATCTGACAACGCATCTGGCACACCGGCTCTTTGAAACTGCTAAAATGTTTGGCCGGTAATGATTCACCGGTTGCTCCCATCCTCGCAGGGATGAAAGGGGGAGTTCTATGATAAGACTGATTGTAGCCTTTTTGTGGGCTGCATTGGGGATGCTCTTCTGTCTTCCCATCCATTGGCACAACAAACATATCGGAAAGACAGATCCCGTAAAATGCTGGACAAAATCAAAAAAACTTGTTTCCAAGTTTTTCCGTGCACTGATATTCATAGCCGGAACGAAGATCGAGATCCGTGGAGAAGAGAACCTTCCCGATGCTGATCATGCTGCTCTCTTTGTATCAAACCACCAGAGCTACTTTGATATCATCATTCTTCAGACTTTGGTCAAAGGGAATATCGGCTTTGTCGCCAAGAAAGAATTCCGGTCTTACCCGCTTCTTCCCCTCTTTATGGAAGATATGGGAAGCATTTTCCTGGATCGGGATAACGCCCGGGAGAGCCTGAAGACCATTAGTGAAGGAACAGAGAGAATGAAAAAAGGTCTTTCCCTGGGGCTCTACCCGGAGGGGACCCGTAACCATACAGATCAGCTACTGCCCTTCAAGCCCGGCGGTTACCGTATGGCCGAAAAATCCGGCTGCCCCATTATTGCTGTGGCAGAGACCAACTTTGGAAAAATATTTGAAGAGAATCCCCTCCATTTCATCCGAAGCCGCCATGTCATCATTGAGTTTGCTAAACCTGTCTATCCGGGGCAGATGGATAAAAACGCAAGAAAAGAATACTATGACAGCATTCCGGCTCAGATCCAGGCAATGCTGGACAACCATATAGCAACCATGAAAAAATAAGACCGGTTGCTTAAGAAAAGGAAAGTGAGGAAAGAGTTATGTGGTGGATCATTGGTATCGTCCTGGTGGTGCTGGTTGTCGTCATGATCGTTCTGTATGTTCTCGGCAACAAGATGCAGAAGAAACAAATGGATCAAAAGGAGCAGATCAATTCTGCCGCACAGCCTGCTTCCATGTTTATCATTGATAAAAAGATCATGCCACTGCGAGAAGCAAAGCTGCCAAAATCCGTTGTTGATCAGCTTCCCAAACGTTATCAGAGAGCTAAGGTTCCGGTGGTAAAGGCAAAGGTTGGCCCTCAGGTCACTACCCTGATCTGCGATGAATCGATCTACGAAGATGTTCCGAAGCATGGCGAAGTAAAGGCCATGGTCAGCGGAATTTACCTGGTCGGTGTAAGAACCCTTCACTCCAAGACCCGGAAGATGCAGCAGCAGGAGGAACTGGACGAAAAGGGCAGAAAGAGAAAGAAGACCATGCGCGAGAAGATGATTCAGCGTCAGGCAGATTATCAGAAGCAACTGGCCGTGCAGATGGAAAACCGAAAAACCAAGGCCGAAGAGAAGGAACAACGCGCCAAGGAAAAGAGAGATCGGGAAAGGGCAAAGAAAATTGTCGACTAAGAATAGCAGTCAGACGAAGCCGCAGAATACGAAGCCGGAGTACACCGCTCCGGAATATAAGAAGGGACTGTCGCTGTTACTGGCAGCAGTTCCTCTTATTTTCGCTGTTTTTTTATCCCTCATTGCTTATTTTGCCGGGATCTTTATAAGCTCCATGAATCAGAAGATCGGAACCTCCACCGTTTCTCCCGAGCTGGATGCTTCCGGAGAAGGTTGGGTTTATCTGATCCGTTATCTTCTCTTTCTGATCATTTTCGGTCTCTGGTACCTCCATCTCCTGCAAAAAAATGAGCAGGAAATGATCCGTTTCCGACGCCTGCATCCGAAAAAGAAAAGTTCTGTCCGTCCATCTGCAGATAAAAAGGAGTGGAATCCCGTTGCTTACTGGGGGAAAAGGCTTCCTCTTCTTCTCATTCTTGGTTATGGTCTGCAGCTCTTCGTTTCCGGGCTATTGGCCATCATCTCCATCGGCTTCCCTGACACCTTTTCCGCTTACAAGGAACTGATCCAGGCCCTGACCGGCACCGGAGTGGACATCAAAACCTTTCTGTCAGTTGCTTTTCTGGCTCCCATTGCCGAGGAACTCCTCTTCCGGGGTGTCTGTTACACCTACGCCGAGCGTGCTCTTCCCGTAAACGGTGCCATTATTTTTCAGGCTGTGCTTTTCGGCATTTACCACGGAAATCTGATCCAGTTCATTTATGCTACTCTGATGGGGGTTCTTTTGGGATTTCTGCGGAAACAGTCCGGAAGTGTCATTCCCGGCATTGTACTCCACATGATCATTAATATTTCCTGTTATCTTGTTCCGGCCGCCTGGCTGGAAACAGTCCCGAAGGCTGCCGTGATCACCGCAGTCTCACTCATTGTGATCATCCCCTGCTGCATAATACTTCTGAAAAAAGAACGTCGTAGATAGAAATGGCCATCCACTTCATGGTGTGGTAATGAAAACAGGATCGCTTCCTTCGTCAGTCGGAAACGATCCTGTTATTTTTTATCTTTCCTCAGCCATACGTATCAGCTCAACCACATATTCCTTCATCGGGTGCCCCGCACGATCCATGAGCATGGGATACATGCTGATGGGCGTATGTCCAGGGATGGTATTGATCTCATTGAAAACGATACGATTGGTACCTTCTTCCAGGAAGAAATCCACACGGCTGAAACCAAAGCCATCACAGGCGCGGTAGATTGCTACCGCCTTTTCCCGGAATTCCTCCAGTTTACCCTCCGGCAGTTCCGGATCAAGGACGGTTCTGGAATCCTCATTGTGATATTTTGCATCGAAATCGTAGAATTCGGCTGCAGAAATGATTTCTCCGACTCCGGTTGCAAAACAGCTTTCGTCATGACCGAAGACCGCACATTCGATCTCCCTTCCTACGATTGCTTCTTCCACAAGGATCTTACTGTCATGCTCCGCTGCCAGCTTAAGGCCTGAGATCAATTCATTTCTGTCATGCGCCTTGGTGATACCCATGGAGGAACCCGCATTGGAGGGCTTTACAAAAACCGGATAGGGATACGCTGCTTCCACCTTTGCCACAACGGCATCCATATCCTCCAGCTCATAGGATCTGACCGGAACATATCCCGCCTGGTCAATTCCCAGTCTTCCCACTACCACTTTCGTGAAAAACTTATCCATGGTAATGGCACCTGACAGATTTCCGCAACCCACATAGGGAAGGTTGGCCATCTCAAAAAGTCCCTGAATGGTACCGTCCTCGCCCCAAAGGCCGTGAAGCACCGGGAACGCAACATCGATATGCAGCTTCTCAAAATGGTTTCCTTCCATGATGATCAGTGTCCGGTCGGTTTCCGGTGAGATCACTGCATGCACAGTGCTTTTCGTCCAGCTCCCGTCCTCCATGGAGGTTATGGTCGGTGCCAGCAGCCATTCTCCGGACTTGGTGATCCCGATCAGGACTTTATCAAACTGATCTCCTGGGATGGCTCTTGCGACGGTAGCCGCTGATACGATAGACACTCCGTGCTCGGAGGATCTTCCTCCGAAAATGATACATACTCTCTTTTTCATTTTTCCTTCCTCTATCCGATTGTTGTTCTGATTTTACTGTCGGATCTCATTTTTACCGCATACTCTGAACCGGGTGCAAACCCCCGCGTGGGATCAGCAACAGACCGTGGTCAGGTAAACCCTCTCTGCTCCTGCACCCAAAAGAACCTCCGTACAGGCATCCGCCGTTGCTCCCGTTGTATATATGTCATCCACCAGAAGCACCACACGAGGAGGAGGTTTCCTCCCCGGTTGAAATGCCGATCTGAGATTGATAAACCTTTCCTCACGGGATAATTTTTTCTGTGCCTTTGTGGACTCTCCACGGATCAGGCATTCCGTTTCCAGAGGAATACCCGTTTCCCGTGACACCGCCTCCGCAATCAGCTCCGCCTGATTATAGCCTCTTTCTCTCAGTCTTTTTTTATGCACCGGTACCGGAATGATCCCCCCAATCCTCAAACTGCTCCACTCTCGCCCGAACTGAATGGCAAGCTGTTCACCGTAGAAGGAAGCATATTCCGCTCGTCCCCGGTATTTCATCGCAGCCATGGCGTCCGATACCGGAGGCACATAGTGGAGTAACGGAAAACCTTTTTCAAAGCTGTGTTTTCTTTTTCTGCAATCTCCGCAATACTCCGTTTCCGGATCTTCCACAGTCTTCCCGCACCGATAACACCTCGGTTCTCTCACAAAGGAAAGCAGCCTTTTGCAGTTATGACACAGGCCTTTTTCCTCAGACGTCAGCAGACCGTCACAGACTGCACAACGGGGAGGAAAGAGCAGATCAAGACTCTTCTTCCATACCATACAGCTCCTCCAGTCTGAGACGCAGACCTGTATACCTTTTTTGCTCGCTTTCATTATCGATCATTCGGTTCACCATGGAAAGATTTCCCACAAGTACAACCATGGTTCTGGCCCGTGTCACTGCGGTATAAAAAAGGTTTCGTGTCAGAAGCTTGTCCGTACCCGAGTAAAGCGGCATGACGACCGCCGGATACTCGCTTCCCTGGGATTTATGAACGGTTACGGCAAAGGCGTGTTCCAGCTCCTCCAGCATGGAGAAAGGATAGCTGGCTTCCCGCCCGTCATCAAAGCGGATTTCCATTTTCTCATCAAAAGAATTGATCGTGACAATGTGCCCCATGTCACCATTGAAGACACCCACTCCCTCCTCCTGAATGAAATGATTATCTTCCATGGGAGGGATGCGCCATTCCAGTTTATAATTATTCCGGATCTGCATGATCTTGTCGCCCTCGCGGAAGATCACATCTCCATATGTCTTTTCCCGTTTCGTGGCAGCCGGCGGATTCAGGGCCTCCTGAAGCCGACGGTTAAGGGCTTCCACACCCAACTCATATTTCCGCATGGGGGTCAGAACCTGGATATCCTCCGTGGCAACACCCAGATACTGCGGCAGGTTGCGGGTCAGAAGCTCACAGATTTCCCGGATCACAGCTTCCGGTCCGTTCCTCGGAATATAGAAGAAATCACTGCTCCGATTGTGGAATTCCAGATGTTCTCCGTTTTTGATCCTGTGAGCATTGCTGACGATCTCACTCTTCTCAGACTGTCGGAAGATCGTAGACAGGGTTGTTACGGGGAAACATCTGCTGGCAATAATATCATGAAGAACATTTCCCGCGCCTACCGATGGCAGCTGATCCGTATCTCCCACAAGGATCAGGCGGGTTCCTGCAGGAACAGCCATGAGCAGAGAATGCATCAGGCCGGCGTCGATCATGGATGCCTCATCGATGATCACTGCATCACATTCCAGCGGATGCTCTTCATTTCTGGCAAAATAACTTTTTCTTTTATTCTCAGGATCCGGCTCTCCGTTGAATTCCAGAAGCCGGTGGATGGTTCTGGCCGGTGCGCCCGTGGATTCCCTGATTCTTTTTGCAGCACGTCCTGTGGGGGCAGCCAGCTCCACCTCCATGGAATTATTTTCAAAATAATGAATAATGGCATTGATTATGGTGGTCTTTCCGGTTCCCGGACCACCCGTGATCACGGCAACTCCCGAACAGATGGCTGAGCGGACCGCCTGCTTCTGCACCGGATCCAGACTGATGGACAGCGTCTTCTCAACCACGTTGATCGCCTCCTCCAGTTCATCCTCCGGAAGCTCATAATGAATGCACAACTCCAGCAGCCTGCGGGCACATTCTGCCTCATTCACATAATTCCACCAGGGATATACAGCCACATGCTCCCGCATTCCGGTGGAAATGTCGGCACATACATTTTTCAGCATCACCTTACGGCTCATACTAAGCTCGATCAGACGGTCATGCGCCTTTTCCGCAAAGCTGTCCCATTCCTCATCGATCATCATCATGCGGTATGTTCCCGTCAGCAGCTCATCCTCGGGAAGATAGACATGTCCCATACCCTCTGCCTGGGAAAGCATAAACATAAGAGCGGACTGAAGGCGGAAAACACTGTCCGGAGAAATGCCCATCGTCGCCGCAATCTCATCCGCACGCCGGAACCCGACGCCGGGCACATCTTCTGCCAGACGGTAGGGATTCTCCCGTAGCACCGCATAGACATCCTTTCCGTACACCTGATAGATCTTCATCGCCAGATTCGCATTGATCCCGAATTTGGAGAGATAAATGATTACTTCCTGGAATTCGTGATTTTCCTGGTAATGTACCGCGATATCCTTCGCCTTCTGCATCGAAATCCCCTTCACCTCCGAAAGCCTTTCCGGCTCTTCGGCAATGATGCGAAGAGTGTCTTCACCGAACTTCTTTACGATCCTCTTAGCCAGAACCTTTCCGATTCCCTTTACCAGGCCCGATCCCAGGTATCGTTCAATTCCTGCCGCATCCGCAGGCATGCTGATATCATAGCTTGTCACCTTGAACTGCAGGTCGTACTGGGGGTGGCTGACATATTCTCCTTCCGCAGAAAGGAACAGGCCCTCGTAAACTGAGCCGAAGCTGCCTACGAAGACCTCCTCTCCCTCTGTGGTCTCAACAGAAAGCACAGTATATGCGGTTTCATCATTTCGAAAAATTATTCTTTCGATATACCCCTCTCGTACCATTTTCTCCTGTTACCCTGCCGATCACAGTTTTTCATCGTCGATATATTCTACATATTTTCCTGTTCCGATAGCCACTGCCGAAAGCGGATCCTCCGCAGTAATGGTGGTGATTCCGGTCTTCTCCTCAATCAGCTTTTCCAACCCATGCAGAAGCGCGCCGCCACCGGTCAGAACTATGCCGCGATCAGCGATATCCGCCGCCAGTTCCGGAGGTGTTTTCTCCATCACACTATGGATTGCCTCCACGATCTGTCCCGTGGGCTCACGTAGTGCCTCCTCCGTCTCATCCGAGGTTACCAGCACCGTCTGAGGAAGACCCGTAACCAGATTCCTTCCTCTTACATCCATGGAAATGTTCTCCGGCCTCTTATAGCAGGTTCCGATATTGATCTTCACCTCCTCTGCTGTCCGGTCCCCGATGAGCAGATTATGGCGTTTCCTGATATAGCGGATGATGGCATCATCAAAATCATCCCCCGCCACCTTGATGGACTTGCTCACAACTGCTCCCCGCATGGAGATCACAGCGATATCCGTGGTTCCGCCACCGATATCCACTACCATATTTCCCACCGGCCGGACAATGTCAATCCCGGCGCCAATGGCTGCTGCGATGGGTTCCTCAATGATGGTTACCTCACGGGCTCCCGCATTATAGGTTGCTTCCTCCACAGCCCGCTTCTCTACTTCCGTCACCCCGGAAGGTACGCATACACAGATCTTCGGACGACGTCCGAAAAAATTACGTCCTACCGCTTTCCGGATAAAATACTTCAGCATTTTTTCCGTAGTCGTATAATCCGAAACCACCCCGTGACGGAGCGGGCGGATCGCAATAATATTTCCGGGAGTCCTTCCCAGCATCAGCCGGGCCTCCTCACCGATCTCCACAATCCTCTCCTGATCCTTATCATATGCCACAACAGAGGGTTCACTTAATACCACTCCCTTGCCTTTAACATAAACCAGAATACTCGCTGTACCCAGGTCGATTCCGATATCAGCGCTTGCCATAGCTTCCTCCCTGTTAATTCCCCGAGCTTCGCAGCAGCACGGCCGTTGCCGGCCTGCCATCCATCCATTCGATGGGGATCTCCGTTACATTATAGATCCCGCCCAGTTCGTTGATATATCTCTGCCATGTCCGGGTTTCCATCGGCTGAGACGTTTCATGGATCGTTCCGGGATAGCTTTCATAATCCTCTTTTCCTCCCGGAATCAGTCTCCGGGAATCATGCCCTGTTATATCCATGCCCAGATGCTTCGTCATGGCTTCATTTACGAAAAGAACCTTTCCCGACTCATTCTCACGGATGAATACATCAATGGTCAGCTGGTGGAAGATGCTGAGAAGGGTCTGAGAACCTTTCCGTCTCGCCGCCTCCATCTCGATGATCTCTGTGGTTTCCGCAAGCATTCTGCCGATCAGACGTGCGAAATGGATCTCCGAATCCGACCAGACTCTCTCCTTCCTGCTTTCCAGAAAGCACACTTTTCCCTTTTCTTCCTTCCCTGTTGAAGCCGGCATGAGCATGACCGCACGTGCCATTCCCTGGAAAACCGTGACACGCATCCGGTTCGTCATGCTTTCCTGATCGATCACACAGCCTTCCTTCCGTATCCTTTTCCATTCCTCTTCCGTAAAATGTTCCCGCAACCTGTCCATCTGCAGAGCCGACATGGAATCATTTCCATCCGGACTCCAATGATCTCTCCGGGTAACCGTCTTCTGATCTTCCCGAAGAGAAAGTGAGAAAAAGGCATAATCCACATCCAGATGTTCTGCTGCCCGGGACAGGATCACATGAAGACGATCCTCCTCATTTCCGCGCATGACATCCTGCAGTTCAGCAAGAAGCTTCTTCTGTCGAATCTCAAATTCCAGCTGCTTCTCGATCTCAGCCTCGCTTTCACCTCTCTTCCCGGCGATCACCGCTCTCTGAATGTATCCGGAGATCAGTTCTCCCAGGTGATACTGTTCACGGGAAGCGATACGAAGACTGGCCGTCTGGGATTTATCGTGAGCACAGAGCATCCACGTAGCAAGGTAAACTCCGTTTACTACCAACGGAACCGCAGAAACCCGGCTGTCGGGATTTCCGTCTCCAAGTTCGGAATAAACAGCCTCATCCTGCAGCATGGCTGTTCTTTTGATCGCCTCGAATATTTCCCGGTTCTCCGGCCGTTCAAACATATCGTAGTAATAACCCAGATAAGCATCCGGCCCCACCGGCTGGATCAATGCATGTCCTTCCTGATCTACAATCGTGGAATACAATCCGTAGGCATTTGCAAAACAGCCGAAAAGCTCGCTCATCTCCTCTTCCCGGAAGACATCCTTTGTCGGAATACTCTTTCTCTCTCCTTCGTGTCTTCCGTTGTAAGCCTCTCCGTCTCCGGTCTGAACAATTTCCTGGAAGATATACTCGATCAGATAATAATCCTCATCATATTCCATGTAGAGGGATCGAATATCCACAGGCCGAACCACGCCGTCATCCCCTACCAGGCGGACATGGTAAGTAAAGTCCGTCCGCGTCTCCGCAGCCAGACTTACCGCATCAATAAAGCCGTTTCGATCCTCCGGATGAATGTAATCCTTGGGTAACCGAAATCCGCCCTGCAGGCTGGCAAGATTCATTCCCAGCTGCTGAACATTATCGGAAACGAACTCCAGCTTTGTACGGCTGACCGGTTCATTCAGCGTATATTTCATGACTACAACACAGCTCCGTGTCATCTCCAGAGCCTGTTTCAGATAATTACGGACACGGTCCAAGCTGATTCCCCCTCTTTCAAAAAGCAGGGACTAGAAGTCGTCCCTGCTCCCCCGGTTCTAAATCATTCTTCAGAATGCAGATCTCCGAAAGCATTATCCGTCATTTCCTTCGTTTCTTTTGCTGCTTCCGTAACCTTATCCAGCGATTCCATCAGCTGAGATACGAATTCACCGATGGTCTTGCATTCGCGCTTTACCTGAGAACGGGTCATGTAAACCTCATCGCGGGTCTTTGCCTTCATCTCATCACACTCTTCCTGAGCCTGAGCGCGCATCGCATCACAATCCGCCTCTGTCTCTGCCCTGAGAGTGCTCATTGCTTCCTCTGTACTTGTCCGGAGATTATCGCAATAGGTATCGGTTGCCAGCTTCTTATTGGCACAATCATACTCTGTGGAGGAACGTAGTCCCGCGCACTCCCGCTCGGTCGACTCCTTCATATTCCTGCAGGCTTCCTCCGTTTCCGATGTCAGCTTTGCGCAGGCGTTTTCCGTTTCTTCCCGCTGAGACTCACACTGTACATTTGTCTCATTCACCATACGATCGATCTCTGACTGAGTCTGAGCCATCTTCAGCTCACACTCCGCCTCGGTATCCCTTACCAGCTTATCCGCCCGCAGCTGCGCATCCAGCGCGACTTTGCTGACAGACTCATATTTTGCCTGATAATCAGCGTCCCTCTCCTCAAAGTGCTGCAGACGTGCCCGCAGGGTATCTACCTCCTCCTGCAGGTCCGTATTTGTCGTACGCAGGTTATCCACGGTTGCCTTGGATTCGTTCATATTGACTTCCCGCATCTTCCGCAGGCTGTCCACCGTTTCTCCCAGCTTTACGGTTGTTTCCTTCAGCTGAGCGATCTGTTTCTCGTAATCCTCCTGCATTTCCGTGATAAATGTTTCAACAGCCTTTCTGTCATATCCACCGAAGGACACTGTTTTCAGTTCTACTTCCATATCGAAACCCCTTTCCGTACGATCTTTATTCTGTAATCCGATCCGTTCCATGAAAAACCACATGGATAGTAGAAGTATATCACAATTACCCCTGTATTGCATCTCTTTTTTCCTTCGTCCAAAAAAAATATATCCAAAGAAGCTTCGGTTGTGATATACTGATGCGACCCGTTCATTTCAGCGGCATTTTCATAAATGAGTGTAAACGAAACACCTTTCGAAAAAGAGGAAAGAAATGAGAAAGCAAATCCTTGCCGGAATCCTCCTGCTCCTTTTGGGAGCCCTGTGCGGATGCGGCGCCAGCAAAGAAAACAAATATGAAACCTATGTCCGCTCCATGATCTCGGCGGTATATCAGGGAAGTGACTATGACTCCTACTGCAAGGCAACCGGTATCAGCAGGGAAGAAGCCGAAGCTGCCCACAAATATGTGATTCAGAGACTGGCTGACAACCTCTGCCGCATTTACAGTCTTGACCTGGAAGGGAATGAGGCTCTGGAGCAGAAACTTCTGGGGCTTTCCGGCAGAATCTATGAGAATATCCGTTTTGAAGTTGCTCCCACGCGGAAGGAAGGGGATAACTACTACGTCGACGTAACCCTCTACCCCATGGAATTCCTGAGCGGCACCAATGAGAAGCTGGAAGCCTATGTGACGGAATACGACAGCAAGGTTTCGGCCGGTGAGTATAATGACGTTGAAAAAGAGGAGTACCAGCGGAGCTTTGCCTCCGGAGTGATCGAAACCCTTGAAACAGCCGCCGAATCCGTCACCTACGGTGATGCCGTTACCGTAACCGTCCGCATTATTGAGAGTAAGAATACCTACGCTGTCAGTGAGACAGATCTGAAGAGCGTGGATGCGGCACTTCTTTCCTCTGTTGCTCCTTCCGGAAATGAGGAAAATTAAAGCTCCTTCACAGGGAAATCCACGACTGATATTGCAGCACATATCTTTTGCTATAGCAGATAGCAGGGGCCAAAACCCCTGCTATTTGCTTTTTTCCACGGGATATGTTATAGTATCACCATCTGTGCCGGTTCAGGAGGAGCACAGAGTTCGAAAGGTTCAGAAACCTTAGCGCCATGTGGCTGCAATCTGCGATTCCCGCATGCAGCCTGACGAGGTGAAGCGTTATCGAAAGCTGAGAGATAAATTATTAATAAGACTATTCAAAACCGCAATTGGTTATGAGTTGGGAACGTGAATTTTACTATTCACGACCGCTCCAAATCGGCATCGGCTCCATCCGCACTTCGTGCGTATGCCGTGCCTGCGGCACTTCTGAGCCGCTGCGATTTGGGCGGTTCCTGCTTCGCAGCTCTCCAACAGCAGCTTGCATCCTTGCGTGCAAGCACGCGGATGCAAGCTGCTGTTGGAGAGTCGTGAATAGTAACTCTTGGCCATCAATTCGGCGGATGCGCTTCCGGACGGCAGTTCGAAGGGAGCTGTAAGGGTCTTTGTTACAGTCTCCGTAGTATCGTGACAAAACCGGTCGGTAACGGACGGAACAAAACACGATACCATGCACCATTTCTTTTTGCGTGCTAAAAAGCACGTAGTTTCCGAGGCATGGCGCCTCCCATTTTTTGCGTGTCCATACAAAGCTTTCAATAGCCGATCCCAAGGTTTTCTTCGGGTGGATTTTTTCCTGTGGGCATGTGCACGAATTGAAAGGAGAATAATATTATGTGTGGAATAGTTGGATTTACCGGGGAACTCCCCGCAAAGGATATACTGATCAGCGGCCTGGAGCAGCTGGAGTATCGTGGATACGACAGTGCCGGGATCGCCGTACTGGATGATGAGAAGGGTCTGCTTCTGAAGAAGAAAACCGGGCATGTGGCGGATCTTCGCGAGGCGGCAAAGGACATGGATACGACAGGGACCTGCGGTATCGGTCATACCCGTTGGGCAACCCACGGCGGAGTGACGGAAGCAAATGCCCATCCCCATAACTGTGGAACAGTAACTCTGATCCACAACGGGATCATAGAAAATTACCGTGAGCTGACGGTAGAATACGGTCTCTCCGAAAAGCTGAAATCCGAAACGGATACCGAGGTCGTAGCGGCGCTACTGGACAAGATCTATGAAGGGGATCCCATTACGGCTATCCGCAAGACCGTGAAGCTTTTGTCCGGAACCTTCGCCCTCTGCATTATGTTCAGCGACCACCCGAATGTAATCTACTGTGTGCGAAATGTCAGTCCGCTGGTTGCAGCTGTCTTTGATGAGGGAACCATTATCGCATCGGATCTTACCGCCCTCATCCCCTACTCCAGAAAATATTTCGTCGTTCCGGAGTATCACATTCTGACCATGACAAAGGATTCCATCCGCGTGGAGGATATGAAGGGAAATAAAGTGACTCCCGAGATCCTTACCGTAGACTGGGACATCAACTCCGCGCAGAAGGGCGGATACCCGCACTTTATGCTGAAGGAGATCTACGAACAACCGGAAGCTTTGGAGCGTACCATCATGCCACGAGTAAAGGATGGTATGCCGGACTTTACCGAGGATGGCATTCCGGATGATGTACTGAAAAATGCCCGGCGTGTTGTTGTGGTGGCCTGCGGCACCGCCATGCATGCCGGCATGGTGGGAGCAAAGGTGATCGAAAGCAGGCTCCGCATTCCCGTTCAGGTGGAGATCGCATCGGAATTCCGCTATAAGGATCCCATCATCGATGAGAGCGTTCTAACCATTATCCTTTCTCAGTCAGGCGAGACCACCGACACGCTGGAAGCCCTGAAAATTGCCAGGAGCAAAGGTTCAAAGACCATCTCTATCGTCAATGTAAAGGGTTCCACCATTGCCCGGGAAAGTGATTACGTACTGTATACTCATGCCGGGCCGGAAATCGCCGTAGCCAGCACCAAAGCATACACCGTACAGATATCCGCCATGTATCTTCTGGCGGCACGCATGGGCTTTGTGAAGGGCATTCTGTCGGAAGATGAGACAAAGGACTTTATCGGCAAGTTATCGGGTGCCGGAGAACTGATCGCAAAAACTCTGGAAAACGCCAATAATATCAAACGGATTGCAAACCACATCAAGCTTGCCCAGGATGTCTTCTACATCGGCCGCGGCATCGATTATACCATGAGCCTGGAAGCGTCGCTGAAGCTAAAAGAGATCTCCTACATCCATGCGGAAGCCTATGCTGCAGGTGAGCTGAAGCACGGCACCATCGCACTGATCTCCGAAAATGTGCCGGTCATTGCCATTGCCACAGAGCCGTCCGTTTACCCGAAGACCATTTCGAACATGAAAGAAGTAAAGAGCCGCGGAGCCTACGTGATCCTGATCAGCCAGGATGCGGAAAAGCCTGATGATTCCGTATGCGACCGTCAGATCCGGATACCGGATGCGGAACCCACCTTTGCGGTATTTGCAACGGCTGCCGTCCTGCAGCTCATTGCTTACTATACCTCCGATGCTCGTGGGCTAGATGTGGATAAACCGCGAAATCTTGCCAAGTCCGTAACGGTAGAATAAAATTCCAAATCCCACCAATAAAACAGCCTGCCGTACCTGTTCTTCACAGGAACGGCAGGCTGTAATTCGTTTCTGCCCGCCCTACGCTCCGGATGCAAAACATCCGGGGGGAGCTGAATGGTTACACCTGTTTTTTAGAAAAATGCGATATGTCCGATAATGATATATTTGCTGTCCTCCGGATCCACACTGGATGCCAGACGGAAGCCGATACATCCCTCTACGTTATTATTATTTCCCTCCAGAGCTTCCTTCGCCGCCCGGAGAGCCGTCTCCGAACCGCCTGTTTCCAGACACTTCTTGAATCTGCTGGAATTTACCACGGAGAACTGATAAGGAGCATAAACAACCTCCTCCAGTGTATCATCGTATCTATCCATATGAACACGGTTCATTACGACATTTCCCACTGCCAGCTGTCCTTCATAGGGCTCTGCGCCGGCCTCGCAGTAGATTACCGCTGCCAAAAGATACAGATCATCATAGGTATATTCATAGCCCTTCACACGGTAGGTAACACGGGTTCCGTCAAAAAGATCCACGCCATATTTACAACAGCCATCCTCATCGAAGGTGTACATCCAGCCGTCAATGTAAGCAACAACATCTGCCAGCTGATCATCTTCATCCTTGTAGATCCGGATCTCATCCTCTTCGATCCATTCATAGCCGTCATCCGCCTTCTCGCCGTCCGCATTCAGATAGAAGCCGTCCTGGTACCAGACCACATCCATACTAGCCGCCATCTGTCCGCGCAGCTTTTCCTCGAAATAATAATCGGTTCCGTCTATCTGCTGCCATCCATATACCGGACGTCCATCCTGCTCTGTGTAGAACCAGTGACCTTCCGCACTCTGAACCCAGCCTCTTCTTAAGCGAAGGCTGCCATTCGCTGAAATAACATAATAATCCGGTTCTTCCATGAAAGGAGCGGAGGTATCCCGTCCGCCGGCCTCAGCCATCTTTCCCGATGCATAATCAAAGAAGAACCACTGCTTTCCGATCTTCCGCCAACCAAGGGTACATGCTCCCGACGAAGTGATCCAATACCAGGAACCGGACTCATCCTCATGCCATCCCTGATTCGGAAGATATCCATCCTCATCAAAAAGATAAAGATGTGCATCGATCCATGCGCTGCAGGAGGTCAGATAGTCCTTCACGATTTCCGTTTCCCCGTCATCCTTTTCCACTTCATGACGGGTTGCATACCTCCAGCCACGGTCATTCTTCTCCCAGAAATATTTGTCCGGATTTTCATTCTCCTCGTCGTAAGCTCCGCCCTTCCGGCAGTTTCCGAGGAAATATCCGGAATGGTATTCATCGACGGTATATCCCTTCTTGGTGAATAAATACCAGCATCCGTCTACGACGTACCATCCGCCGACCAGGCACTCACCTGTCTCCTGATTGACGCACTTTCCATAGGCATGGCTGTTCTCATCATCAGGGCTTGTCCAGTATTCCCAGGCCCAGCCGTTCTTTCCTGTCGTAATGGAATCCTCCGCTGCCTCGGCTCTTTCTCCCCTCAGAAGAACTGCCGCACCCACAGCCAGCAGGATACCCATTATTCCTGTCATGATCCTCGAACATCGATGTTTTCCACTTTGTTTCATAAAAAATCTCCTTACAATACGTTACGGTTTTCGGACTTCATTCCCCCTTATTTTCCCCTGTCTTTTTCTTTCTGAATACAAGCAGCTTACTGAGCACATAATTGCCCACCGTAACAACCACCTGTACAACAAGCTTCATGATCTTATCGTTAAAATGCAGCACCGTGACTCCGAGAAACATCATTCCCATATCCAGCAAAAGGGTTCCCACCCTTGACAGGAAAAACTTCCCCGCTTCCGCGACACGGTTCGGGTTTTTACTTCGGAACACGAAGCTTCTGTTTGTAAAATATGCAAATGTGACCGCCGCGATCCAGGAAATGACATTCGCCGTCTGGAGCTGTACCGGGTTTTCGGGGTCCAGCAGAAACCACACCAGAAGATAATAAGTACCGAGACTGACCACTGTAGTCAGGCCGCCTATGATCAGATAGCGGATGATCTCCCCGTACTTTTCCCAAAACTCCTTCACGTCTTCCTTATTTCCTCTTCGCTATGATATATTTCGGTCTTCCCTGTACTTCATTATAGATCTTGGCTATGTAATATCCGATGATACCCAGTGCGATCATGATCACACTTCCTGTAAAGCACTGCAGCGTGATCACGGTGGTGAAGCCTGCCGCTGCCGTCCCGCTGAAATACTGGACCAGTGAGATCACTGTCAGGATAACCGACAGGATCAGCATGAACACTCCCAGAAATGTAACAATCTGCATCGGGAAGGATGTAAAGGACGTAATATTAGACATGGCATACTTCGTCAGGGAGATGGTGGACCATTTGGACTGGCCCGCTTCCCGCTCTCTCACATCATAGCTGATCTGAGCCGTTTTGAAGCCCACCCAGGATGACAGAGCCCGGAAGAAAGCATTTCTCTCCGGCAGATTCTGCAGCACAAGAACCGCCTTCCGGTCCAAAAGCTTAAAATCCGATGCGCGACTCATATCCACACCGGTGGATTTACTGATGATCCGATAGAAGGTTTTCGCCGCAAAACCGTGGGCGGCACTTTCATTCCCCCTGCTGCTCTTTACTCCTTCGATCACCTCATACCCCTGTTCCCACAGGCGGTACATTTCCACAAGCTTTTCCGGAGGATGCTGCAGATCGCAGTCCAGTACGGCCACACAATCGCCCTCCGCCTCGGTAAGCCCGGCAAACATGGCTGATTCCTTTCCGAAATTCCGGGAGAAGGAAACGCCTCTGACCTTATCATTGCGGTCAGCTGCTTCACAGATCTTTTCCCAGGTGCTGTCCTTTGATCCGTCATCCACAAAGATCAGTTCATACTCGATCTTCTCTTTTGACAAAATATCTGCGATGGTATTCGCCGCCTTCTCGATCATTTCTTCCTCGTTATAGGCCGGAAGCACCACCGACAGAAGCTTTTCTTCCATGAAATCTTCCTCAATATCGATATCTGTATATCTACCCGAAAAGCCGATTCCGTACGGAACCGGGGCTCCTGATCGTGATCAGCTGATCATAGAGCCTGCAGGAACATCCGTCTCTGTCGTGAGAAGTGTGAGATTCCCTTCCGCATCCTCCGCACAGAGCAGCATTCCCTGTGATTCCACACCTGCGAGACGGGCCGGCTGAAGATTCGTGATCACCACAACCTTCTTACCCACCATCTGCTCAGGTGAATAATAATTCTTGATCCCGGATACGATCTGCAGGACACGTCCCGCAACCTGTACCTGGGAGCAGATCAGCTTCTTGGACTTCGGAACCTCCTCACAGCTGAGGACTTCCCCCACCTGCAGCTGCATACGGTCGAAATCCTCGATGGAGATTTGTTCCTTCTGCACCGCATCCAGCTTCACGGGTTCCTTCTTCTCGGGAGCTTTTTCCTTTTTCACGGGCTTTTCAGGTTCCGGTGTCTTTGCGGGGAAACGTACTGCCAGTTCCTCCAGCATCTTAGGTGTATCGATCCTTGCAAAAAGGATCTCCGGCTTCTCCGTGACTCTCAGTCCGGAAGGATACAGACCAAAGGTCCCCAGCTCGGTACAGCGCCGAAGCGTTGTTCCCAGCTGTACAGCGATCTTGTCTGCCGTTTCAGGCAGGAAGGACTGCAGCAGGCTGGCACCGATGGTGATTCCCTCTACCAGATTGTAAAGTACCGTCGCCAGACGGCCCTTTTTTTCCTCATCCTTGCCGAGTACCCAGGGCTCCGTCTCATCAATGTATTTATTCAGTCTCCGGAAAATGTTGAAGATCTCAGTCAATGCATCCGCGATCTTCAGGTGCTCCATACACTCATTCACATGGATGCGGTAAGCCCGGATACAGTTGATCAGATCTGTGTCCACATCCTCTGTTATATTCGTATTTGAAACAACACCGTCGAAATACTTATTCACCATGGCCACGGTACGATTGACCAGATTCCCCAATGTATTCGCCAGATCGGAATTGATCCGCTCGATCAGCAGCTCCCAGGAGATCACGCCGTCATTCTCGAAGGGCATCTCATGCAGCACAAAATAACGGACCGCATCCACTCCGAACAGCTCCACCATATCATCCGCATAAAGCACATTTCCACGGGATTTGCTCATCTTTCCGTCGGATTGGATCAGCCAGGGATGGCCGAATACCTGCTTCGGAAGCGGAACATCCAATGCCATCAGCATGATGGGCCAGTATATGGTATGGAAACGCAGAATGTCCTTGCCGATGAGATGCAGATCGGCCGGCCAGTATTTCTTGAAAAGCTCACCGTGGTTGCCGTCTGCGTCGTAGCCCAGTCCGGTAATATAGTTGGAGAGCGCATCGATCCACACATAAACCACATGCTTCGGATCAAAATCCACGGGAATGCCCCATTTGAAAGAGGTACGGGATACGCAGAGATCCTGAAGTCCCGGTTTCAGGAAGGTATTCACCATCTCATTTTTCCGGGATTCCGGCTGGATAAACTCCGGATGATCCTCGATATACTGCATCAGCCGGTCGGCGTATTTGCTCATTCTGAAGAAATAGGCTTCTTCCCTTGCGGGCTGTACTTCACGCCCGCAGTCCGGGCATCTCCCGTCCTTCAGCTGTCCGGGAGTCCAGAAGGATTCGCAGGGAGTGCAGTACATTCCCTCATACTCTCCCTTGTAGATATCACCCTTATCATACAGCTTCCGGAAGATCTTCTGGACCTGTTTTTCATGCTCCGGTTCCGTGGTCCGGATAAAACGATCGTAGGAGGTATTCATCAGATCCCAGATCCTTTTGATCTCTCCGGCCTTCTCATCCACATATTCCTTCGGTGTGGAAAGATTCTCAAATGCCTTGATCTCGATCTTCTGACCGTGCTCATCGGTTCCGGTCTGGAAATGCACATCATAACCCACATAACGCTTGTACCGGGCGATGGCGTCTGCCAGTATGATCTCATAGGTATTTCCGATGTGCGGCTTACCCGAGGCATATGTGATCGCGGTCGTGATATAATAGGGTTTCTTTGCCATGATATTCCCTCCTTTTATACAGATATGCAGGATTTTCCGTACAGAAAATCCTGCAGCTTTGATTTGCTTATTGGTATTTCGTAAAATGTTCTTCTCCGAAGCAGAAGTCCTCTGTTATCCGGTGAAAATCATGCTCCGGCGGATCATACCACCTTCAGCTTGAATTTCTGCCGGGAACGCTCGGAATCCACAATCTCGATCTCTCCGCCCAACGCGCGGATCTTCGTATCGAAATCTTCATAACCTCGTTTTACATACTGGATATCATCAATAAAGCTGACACCCTCTGCAGCCAGCGCTGCAATCACCAGCGCCGCGCCGGCCCGGAGATCCGAAGCCGTCAGATTCGCACCGGTAAAACCGGGCACGCCTGTAATGATCGCCGTATTTCCTTCCACACGGATCTTTGCTCCCATTCGGATCAGCTCCGCCACGTACCGGAAACGATTTTCGAAAATGCTTTCCGTCACTATGCTGATCCCGTCCGAAAGGCAGAGAGCTGTCGCGATCTGTGCCTGCATATCCGTAGGAAATCCGGGGTACGGCAGTGTTTTTACCTGTGTGGAACGTAAAGCTCCGTCTGCCATGACACGCACCGAATCATCGTATTCAATGACACGGGCCCCCATATCCACAAGCTTTGAGGAGATTGCCTCCAGATGCTTGGGGATCACGTTGCGGATCAGGACATTTCCTCTGGTGGCCACAGCCATGGCCATAAAGGTTCCCGCTTCAATCTGGTCGGGAATGATGGAATACTCCGCACCATGCAGCCTTGAAACTCCCCGGACACGGATCACATCCGTTCCGGCTCCCTTGATATTTGCTCCCATGGTATTCAGGAAGTTGGCCACGTCTACGATATGCGGTTCTTTTGCCGCATTCTCAATGGTAGTCTTTCCCTCCGCCAGGGTAGCCGCCAGCATGATATTGATGGTAGCACCTACAGATACGGTATCCAGATAAATATGAGCTCCGGTCAGTTCCTCCGCTTCCGCCACAACCTTACCGCCGGAAACGATATCCACCTTCGCCCCCAGGGTCTCAAAGCCCTTGATATGAAGATCGATGGGGCGGGAGCCAATGTCACAACCACCGGGAAGGGCCACATTTGCATAGCGGTACTTGCCCAGCAGAGCTCCGATCAGATAATAGGATGCACGGATCTTCCGGATATATTCATCGTCAACGGAAAGGCCGCGATCTCCCCTGATGCCGCTGCCATTAATGACCACGGTATGCCGGTCCAGATAACGCACCTTTGCGCCGATATTTTCCATAGCCTTCAACAGGGTACGGGTATCGCTGACAAAGGGGACATTTTCTACCACAACTTCTTCATCCGTCATGATAGCAGCCGCGAGGATTCCCAGCGCGGCGTTCTTCGCGCCTGCAATGGTCACCTCTCCCTCCAGCGGTGTTCCGCCCCGGATTGCATACTGTTCCATGTGACTCTACTTTCTCTCTCAGACTTGACTGTATTACGGGCTCGCGAGCCCACAATCTGTTGGATTATATCATATATACGGGTATTACGTCAAGTTTTTACGCGTTACCCGGAGAAAAGCAGGAAAGAATTCCAAAACTTAACCCAAAATCTTCGCCATAAGTTCCTTCTGAACATGATCCGAATCAGCATGAAAGATATCTATGCAGCTATCATCACTGCTTCGATCCCGAAATGCAGGAAAAAGGAAACCGAATTCCGGCTTTCCCGGTTCGTATTCGCCAACCAGCGGAGAAATAGCACATATGAGAAAGTCATATACTTCTTCCCCGCCTTCCATCCACTCTCCGTCCGTTCCCCTGGCAGGAACATCATATGAACCGGAGAACATGAAGATGCTATACTCATTTTCGGTTCTGTAATTCTCTCCAACAACCTCATAGAATATGCTGAGCAGGGCATCATCCTTTAGTTCATTCTTTCTCAAAGCGGAAAGGAGCGACCACATACCGTTCTTTCTGGCTTCTCCCATCGGGAATCTGTATTCTTTTAACTGTTCATTCGTCTTTGCAAATGGAATCGCCTTTGCAATTTCAAGATTCCTCCTGGTTTCGGAGGGATTCAGCTTCCCGAAATGTATGTTAAATGTACCATTATCGAAGCCATCTGTATCCATGTATGCTCCTGCAACCCTAATGAAACAATTTCGGGATGGATTCATCCGTCGTGTCAGCTCTAACATGTCATCTCTGTTAATCATTCGTATCAAATTCCTTTCGCCTTTAAGCTACTCTGATCAGCTTGATCGACTCCTCCATGACTTTACGCATCTCACAGGAAGTAACGGATCCGGAATGTACTTCCCTCGCCCTTTTCCGATGTGACCGTGATCCTTCCGCCGCCGTTTTTGATGATGCTGGAGGCAAGAGAAAGACCGATCCCCACGGATTCCCGGCGGGCATTTGCCGCGCGGTAAAACCTTTCAAAAATGTGCGGGAGATCCTCTTCCGGTATTCCTTCTCCGGTATCACGGATGGTAAGCTCGGCGAATACCGTTGTACTTTGCAGAGAAAGGTATACCTTCTCCCCTGTCCGACTATGCTCGATGCAGTTTTTCAGAATGTTGCTGACCGCTTCCATCTGCCAGTCCGGATCTCCGATCATTTTTGCTTCCGGAATCTCTTCCGGACCCACAATCTTACCCTTCGTCTCATTTTCCCAGACCACCTCCACTCCGGCGATCTCGGACAGGATACCCAGCTTCTTCCGCGCCTCCTCTGCCACGGCCTTAAGACTCATCTCCTCTTTCTTCAGCTCCACCGTTCCGGCATCAATCGGCGCCAGCTTCAGCAGGATCTGCACCAGCGAGGAAACCCATTCCAGCTGGATACTGGTCTCCCGGATGAATTCCTTTCTCAGCTCCTCCGGCATTTCCGGATCATCCATGAGATTATCCAAATGGATGCGCATGGAGGCTATGGGTGTTTTCAGCTGATGGGAAATATCCGCCAGCCAACGGGAGAGATCCTCGCTCTTCTCCCGGGATTCCTCCGCTGAAGTCCGAAGAAGCTGGGTAATCTTGAAAATGTCGCTCTGCAGAAGGGAGAGATCCCCCTCCTCCGTCTGCGTAAGCTTAAGATCATAGCTTCCCCGGTTCAGTTCCGCGAAATATCCCTGTAATTCCTGCACCTCCCTGTGCACTCTTCTGCGATGCAGGATATACAGGATCAGAATAAAAAGAAGAAAAAGAAAGCCCATGGCCAGATTAAAGATAAGCAGTCTGTTCCGAAGACGGCTTCCCTCTGCGTCAAAATAGTCCTCGTCATAGCCATAGCGCTGGAGCATGACATTTCCCTTATCATATATTTCCGGATCCGCATATCCATATTCCTTTTTCTTAATGAGCTGCATGATCTCCGCGTCCGAAAGCCCGGGAAGTTCTTTTCTCAGAACCCCGGCCATCTCCGCCATGTAGCTTCTCTCCTGCTCATTACTTTTCCGGATCAGCATTAGATTGCCATACACCAAAAGAACTGCCAGCAGGAGTATTCCCACTGCCGGCAGCAGTATATTCATATAAAGCTTGGATCGGCGGCCTTTTCCGTCCTGCCGCGGGTCGGAGGCACTTCTCATTTTGCCTCCTCCGTGTCAATGCGGTATCCCATGCCCTTTACCGTACGGATTACATCTGCATCACCCAGCTTTTCCCGGATTCTCTTTATGTAAACCGTCAACGTATTGTCTTCTACAAAATTTCCGGAGGCATCCCAGATACGGTCCAGGATCTTCTCCCGGGTCATCAGCTGACCCGTGTTCTGCATCAGCATCAGCAAAATGCGGTACTCCAGCTGGGTAAACTCCACTTCCTGCCCTCTAACGAAGACCTGATCCTTCTCTGTGTCGATCTCCACATCTCCTGCCACAAGATTCTTTTTCGTCTTTCCGGATCTCCGCAGCACCGCTTCTACCCGGGAGGTCAGCTCCCGATTCCGGAAGGGCTTCAGGATATAATCATCCGCGCCCAGTTCGAATCCTTGCACGACATCATTTTCCTCATCTCTTGCTGTAAGGAAAATAACCGGAATATCCGTCTCCTCCTTCAGCTGCTTACAGAGATCAAATCCGCTTCCGTCCGGAAGGTTCACATCCAGAATGGCCACATCAAACTGCATGCGGGCCAGTCTGTCATCTGCCATATGCTTAGACATACAGACCACTACCTCGTATCCCGCCTGCTCCAGCGTATACTGGAGTCCGCGGATAAGCATGGGACTGTCTTCCACCAAAAGTAGTTTTAACTTCATTTCAACCTCCAACTTATCAATAATTCTGCTTGCGGATCGTTTCGATGATGTTCTGCTTTCGGATACGCCGCACCGCACTCCACATGATCAGCCATACGATAAGGATAACCGCAAAGACGGAAATGATGATGGCCGCCCAGGGAATCACATAGCCGTAATTGATCCGTGAACGGATAGCCAGATAGATCAGCCCCGACAGCAGCACGCCCAGCGGTATACCGATCACCAGTGATCGCAGGGAATAAAGAAGTCCCTCCAGGCGGATCATACGGATAAATTCCTTTTGCGTCATACCAACGGAACGGAGCATGGCGAATTCCCGGCTTCGCAAATTCATATTTGTATTAATGGTATTAACGATATTGGTAAGACCGATGAGTACGATCACGATAAGAAAGCCATACAGGAAGATCTCCAGCACCAGGATCATCCGATGATTCTGCTGTCTCTGGGCTTCGATATTGAAGATACGGTAACGGAAACCATCCTTTTGTTCCAGTCCCGCAATTGCCTTCTCCGCTGCCTCTGCATCCACCGCATCCACATAAAGCGGTTGAATCGAACAAAGTGCGGGGAGTTTTGGAAAATGCTTCTCGCTTATGAAAAGCATCAGACCGCCGTACTCGCGAAAATATCCGCTGAATCCCAAAGGCAGCTCATCGCCTTCACCATCCAGCACTACCTTTTCCACCCGACAGGTGCTTTCGCTGTAGGTTCGGTCCGGAACGCCTTCTTCCGCTTCCTTCTGCGTGATTTCCCGCAGACCGCTGACATAGGAAAATGTCACTTCATCTCCGGCGGAGATCCTGGAAACCCGCCTTCTTGTCTTGACATCCTTCTCCACGTCATAGTATATATCACAATCCGCAAGGATTGCAACCTTATCCGGTGTATTCGTCTTCACGCCGATCCGGGAAAGATACTCCCCGAAATCCTTCTCCGGGAGGATCATAATGTTGACGCTGAAGCTTTCCTCCTCCCCGTATTCTTTTACGCGGTCCGCAAAGGATGCGGATGCATATGCGTCGAGAGAAAGCTCCCCGTCACTCTGAATACCGAAACCCGAATTCCGTATCCCGGGAAGGTTGCGGATCTCCGCATAACAGTGGCGAATGGTTTCCGGATCCGGCTGATCATCCTCGCCGACGACCGAGATTTCCAGGTTACTGTCATACTCGCTGTATGCTTCGCCCACCAGTCTTTTTCCGTAATCCACAAACCCGGATATGGCGATAAATGTAGAGATTCCGATCACCAGGGAAACCACTGTTGTGCGGTATTTCCTGCGGCTGCGCTTCAGATTTTTCTCTGCGATCACTCCTCCGATACCGAAAAGCTTCTTCGTTTTTCTTCCGACCTTAAGGCTCCGGCCATCCGTTTGAATTTCATCCGTACCGCGGATCACATCGATGGGCGTTATCCTGGCAGCCTTTCTTGCAGGAAGGATGGATGCAAGAAGGATCGTCACAGCGGACAGAGCTACGGAGAAAGCCGCAACCCACCAGGGGAAGGTGTATATCATTCCGAAACTGATCACCTTCTTCAGGAGCAGGTTCACCACCTGATCCAGTACCCAGATCACAAAGGCTCCCAGAGCAATCCCGGCTGTCGTTCCGATCAGAAAGATATAGAGCCCTTCTCTGAGCACAATCCCCCGGATCTGCCTTTTCGTAGCACCCACGCTGGCCAGCATCCCCAGCTGGGTCTTCTTATCCTCCACAGAAATGCGAAAGCCATTGGAAATGACGAACACGCTGGTTCCCACAATAATGAGACTGATGATCGTTCCCAGCAGCACCACCATTCTCATATAGGAATCCGTGAATCCGCCCTCATAACGGACCAACATGCTGGTACTGAAATCATATCCCTCATCTATGCTTTCCAGAACTTCGCTGATCCCGTCCATATATTCAGAAAAATGAGCGGGATCATCAAACCGGATATAGATCTCACTGTACTTTTCCAGGAAATCCTCCTCCCTTACGAAGGCCGTACAGCTTCCGGAATGTTCCAGGGAATAACGGTTTTCCACGATTCCGACTACCTTGTACTCTGCCTCACCGTGAGAGATAAATTGTTCTTCCTCCGCGCTTTCCCAGCCGTAATACGGAATCTCACCTCCATTTTCCTCATCAGGAATGACCCGGTCACCGATTTCGATCCGCAGGGTATCGCCCACCTTCGGAGCTCCTTCCATCGATGCATAGTGTTCCGTGAGGACCATTTCCGAAGCATTTTCCGGAAGACGTCCTTCCAGAAGCTCTATGTTCATCTGGGCAAATGCCATGTCATCCAAACCGTATACCGTCAGGTACTCGCGTCCCGTTTTCACGGGATCCAGTTTTGCGAAGGCAAGAGTCTGTACCGTACCGGCCTTCTCCACATGGGCATTGTTCATCAGAATATCATATTGTTCTTTATTTCTAATCCCGAATTCAACATGGTAATCCCCCGTGCTTCGCTTATAATCCTCTATAATGGAATGTCGGAAGGTTGCGACCATGCCCACCACTGTACAGATCAGGGCTGTGGACAGCATTACACCGATGATCGTCACAAAGGTGCGCTTCCGGTTACGGGTCAGATTTCGTCTGGTAAATCTACTGATCACGTTCACTTCTGCTACCCTCTCTTCACATCCTTTTTGATCTGTCCGTCCTGAATGGTGATCACCCGGTCAGCCTGTGCCGCAATATCCAGATCATGGGTGATCATGATAATGGTCTGTCCCGTGCTCCGATTGGCCCTCTGCAGCAGCGCGATGATCTCATCACTGGCCTTCTTATCCAGGTTTCCCGTCAATTCGTCTGCCAGAATGATGGCCGGCTGATTGATCAGAGCTCGTCCGATGGCTACACGTTGCTGCTGTCCGCCGGACATCTGGCTGGGCAGATGCTTCTCCCGGCCGGTCAGCCCCAGTGTTGCGATCAGCTCCGCCAGTCTCTCCGGATCCACATCCTTTCCATCCAGATCGCATGGCAGAGAAATGTTCTCCTCTGCGGTGAGCACCGGGATCAGATTGTAAAACTGGTAGATCAGACCGACCTGTCTCCGCCGGAAGATTGCAAGCGTATCGTCATCCTGGGCATACACATCCTGTCCGCCGATATATACCTTTCCGGAAGTGGGTCTGTCCACACATCCAAGAAGGTGCAGCAGAGTGGACTTGCCGCTTCCGGAGGCTCCGATGATGCAGAGAAATTCTCCCTTTTCCACCGAAAAGCTGATGTCATCCACCGCCCGAACCTCTGTCTCGCCACTGCCGTAGATCTTCGATAAATGTTCCGTCCGTAAGATTTCCATTTTCTCTCTCCTCAAAGATATTTTCCGAACATATCATGATGCTGGGGTCAAAAAGTATTGCGCAAGCGCATCGCACGGACCTTTTGACCCTATCATCATATCATACCAAAGTGACAATAAAGTGACTGATGGCCGGACCCTACTAAAAGGTCCGGCCATCCTACCCGGTCAAAATAGTCCCGATCCCCTGAGACACCACGCCCCCGGAAGACTTGCTTCCGACGAGAATAACCCTTATTCGTCTCAGGCCTCATCACAATAAATGCATCGGTAGATCCGCTTCTCCACATCCGTCAGGCGGAAAATGTGATCCACACCCGGCTCCACCACTGTGATACAGCGGGGATTCTTGCATTTCTTGATATTGATAAGCTTCTTGGGAAGATCCACTTTTTTCTTCTCAATGGTTTCTCCGTCCTTGATAAGACTGACGGTGATATTGGGATCAATGTAGCCTATGACATCCAGGTCGATATTGTAATCGGCTTTGTCCACCTTGATGATGTCCTTCTTTCCCATCTTGCCACTGCGCACATTCTGAATCAGCGCCACACTGCAGTCCAACTTGTCCAGCCCCAGATCGTAATAGATCTGCATGGCCTTACCGGCTGTGATATGATCAAGAACGATGCCGTTCTGGATACTGTCTATCTTCATATTGGTTATTCCTCCTTTAATCGAGCTTTGACGTCCCGGAATGACAGTCACTCTATCCCCAGCAGATGCAGGATAAGTGCCTCACGGACATATTTTCCGTACAGAACCTGCTTGAAATACAGCGCCCGCGGATCCTTGTCCACGGAGGTGGCGATCTCATTCACCCGCGGAAGGGGGTGCAGTACGATCATATCCTCCCGACCCAGTGCCATCTTCTTTGTATCCAGGATATAGGTATCCTTCAAACGGACATAATCCGCCTCATTAAAGAAACGTTCCCTCTGAACCCTTGTCATGTACAGGATATCCAGCTCCGGCATGGAATCCTCCAGAGAAGTAACCTCCTTATATTCCAGTCCGGCCGGTTCCAGCACATCGGAAATGATATAATCCGGAACCTTAAGCTCCTCCGGCGAGATCAGAACGAAACGTATCCCCTTATAACGGGAAAGAGCCTTGATCAGGGAATGAACTGTACGTCCGAATTTCAGATCTCCGCAGAGACCGATCGTAAAATGGTCCAGCCTGCCCTTTTCACTGAGAATGGTGAGCAGATCCGTCAGGGTCTGGGTCGGATGATTGTGCCCGCCATCTCCGGCATTGATGATGGGAACCGGTGAATACAGACTTGCCAGCATCGGAGCCCCTTCATTCATATGCCGCATCGCAATCACATCCGCAAAACAACCTACCACACGTACCGTATCCTCCACACTTTCTCCCTTGGAGACCGAAGACGAGGATGCCTCTGAAAAACCAAGCACCTGCCCGCCAAGCTCGATCATGGCAGCCTCGAAAGAGAGGCGTGTCCGGGTACTCGGCTCATAGAAAAGGGTTGCGATCTTTTTTCCCCTGCATTTCTCACTGTAGGCTTCGGGATGCGCCATAATATCCTGGGCCTTGTGCAGGATGCTCCACAGTTCGTCCTCGGAAAGGTCCATGGGATCGATCAAATGCTTCATCTTCTCATTCCTCCTTACCACAGAAACAGGTCCGCCCAAAAAAGAACGAACCTGCTGATCATTACGATTTTAACAATGTGTACATAACCGCCTTCTCTGCATGGCGGCGATTTTCTGCCTGATCCAGAATATGCTCCATATGCTTCCTCTCGATTTCTTCGGAAATCTCAAAACCGACATGCATAGGCATGTCATGCAATACGATGGCTTTACTCTCTCCGATGAAATCCGCATTCAGCTGATAAGGCATCATTTTCTTCATCAACTCCGCTTTTCTCTCCTGATAAGCAGGATCATTGAAGAACTCCATATCCAGCCATGTATCGGTATACAGCACATCCATATCCTCCACATAACGCTTGATCTCTTCAATGGGAAGGGACGGATCCAGTTCCACATAATGCCCGGTAGCCGCTGCCGCCTCATAGAAATCAGGGCCACAGACCGTATCATTCACAAGAGGAGTAAGACCGAACAGCGTACCGTGTCCCATCTTTGCAAAAAATTCCACCAGAGAATTGAAAACGTTATTCTTCGCGCCGATATACATCAGACGTACGTCCAGAGAACCGAATTTCTCGATCACGGTCAGCATATCCGCCAGGATCTGACAGGGATGATACGAATTGTCACATCCATTGATAAAGGGGACAGTGACATTTTCACCGAAAAGCTCTACCGTCTCGTTCTTCACCAGTCGGGCCATGATGATATCTACATTCCGACATACATATTTTATCTCGGAAACGGGCTCCCCTAAAACGAAATTCGAATCCCGCCAGAGCTGATTGAAATAGGAACCGCCCATCTCGGTGATCCCCGTCGTAAAGGACAGGAATGTCCGGGTGGATGTTTTTTCAAATAAAGTATAAAGCTTCTTTCCTTCCAGCGCGTGGGCATACTTTCCGGGATCCTTCTTCATATCCAGAGCCAGATCCAGGATTGCAGTAAGCTCCTCTGCTGTGAAGTTTTTAAAATTCAGCATGTTTTTCACGTTACTGTCCTCCCGATACAAAAATGTACCGCAAACGACTCCCTATCCTTCACAGGGAATAAGGGTATCACATCATAGATATTTTTTCAACGCTTCTGCCATATCGGTCTTCTCCCAGGGCACATCAATATCAGTGCGTCCGAAATGGCCGTAAGCAGCGGTTTGTTTGTAGATTGGTCTTCTGAGATCCAGCATTTTTATGATTCCTGCCGGACGAAGGTCGAAATTCTCACGGACTATCTCGGTCAGGCGCTGATCCGAAAGCTTTCCCGTGCCGAAGCTGTCCACCATGACCGAAGTGGGCTGTGCCACGCCGATGGCGTAACTGAGCTGAATTTCACATTTTTCCGCCAGACCTGCTGCCACGATATTTTTGGCAACATAACGGGCTGCATAGCATGCGGAACGGTCCACCTTCGTCGGATCCTTTCCGGAAAAGGCTCCGCCCCCGTGACGGGCATATCCTCCGTAGGTATCAACAATGATCTTCCGGCCGGTAAGACCCGAATCACCCTGAGGCCCGCCTATCACGAAACGGCCCGTAGGATTGATATAATATTTCGTATTCTCATCCAGCATTTCAGAGGGAAGGATCGGATCGAAGACATATTTCCGGATATCCTCATGGATCTGCTCCTGCGACACATCCTCGCTATGCTGAGTGGAAAGGACTACTGCATCGATCCGGAAGGGATGTCCTTTCTCGTCATATTCCACCGTCACCTGGGTTTTCCCATCCGGGCGAAGATACGGAAGTGTTCCGTTCTTACGTACTTTCGAAAGCTGAAGAGCCAGCTTGTGTGCCATGGAAATGGGATAAGGCATCAGTTCCGGTGTCTCCGTCGTCGCATAGCCGAACATCAGGCCCTGATCACCGGCTCCGATGGCCTCCAGCTCTTCATCCGTCATCTGATTTTCTTTTGCTTCCAAAGCCCGGTCTACGCCCAGAGCGATATCCGCAGACTGCTCGTCAATCGCCAGAAGGATTCCACAGGTATCACAGTCAAAGCCGTATTTTGCACGGTCATACCCGATCTCACGAATGGTCTCCCGGGCTATCTTCTGCATATCCACATAGGCCTGCGTCGTGATCTCGCCCATGACAAGAACAAGTCCTGTCGTTGCGCAGCACTCGCAGGCTACGCGGCTGTTCGGATCCTGACGGATCAGTTCATCCAGTATGGCATCGGAAATCTGGTCACAAATCTTATCCGGATGCCCCTCCGTTACCGATTCCGATGTAAAAAAACGTCGTTCCATTTATATTTCCTTTCGCAGCAAAAAATGATGATGCTGGGGTCAAAAGGTATTTTGCCCCCCCAGCTGATGATTCGGCGAGCCCGACTACAGAATCTTCTCCATTCCCACCTTTTGGGGAACAAGCCCGCATTTCTCGTAGAATTCCATCGCGTCCTTATTGCAGCTCCAGACATTAAGCGTCAGGTTATAACAACCGTTCTTCCGAGCCACATAGCAGGCGTGATCATAGAGAGCTTCTCCCACACCGTGACCACGAAGATGCTCGTCCACGCAGAAATCATCTATGTACAAAGTCTTGATAGGCGTCAGCACGTGATCTGACGAATGTTCGATATAAATGCAGAAAATATAGCCCATGGGACGGTCTCCGTCATCAACCGCCACATAGATAGGTCGGATCTCATTATCGATCAGCGCCTCCAGCTGCTCATCGTCGTACTTCCGGCCGATCTTAAAAAGGTCCGGCCGGGCATTGTGATGAACAAGATCCACCTGATCCAGCAGTTCATTTATGACCGGAATATCTTTTTTTTCCGCACGCCGAATCCTCATCTCTCAGTTCCTTTCCGACATCTCCTACTTCCGGATATACTTGTTCAGCGTATCCACAACCACATTCAGGTTATAAGGCTTCGCTATGTAGTCATCCAGCTGATTCTCGATGATCCTCTCCTTATCACCGAACATGGCCCGGGCCGTAACGGCGATGATGGGAAGGCGCTGACGGCGCTCGGACTTCTCAATCTTCCGGATCTCCTGCGTTGCTGCAATACCGTCCATAATAGGCATCTGTACATCGAAGAGGGCAGCGTCATACCGTTTCTTCTTAAAGAGTTCGACTGCTTTCTCACCGTTCTCGGCAATATCGTAGGAGAAGCCTGCCATACCCAGAAGCTTTCCGATCACCTGCTGGTTGACCGGCTCATCCTCTGCAACAAGGATACGTGCATTTCGTCCGTTGGCGCTGTTGATGGAGAAGATGGCCGCTTCCGGCTTCTCCTCAGCCTTCTTTTCTTCCATTTCCGCAGCCTTCACGATCTTCAGCGGGATTTCCGCGATAAATGTGGATCCGATGCCTTCCTTACTCTGCACGGAGATGGTACCGCCCATCAGCTCCGTGATCTGCTTGGAGATTACGAGTCCCAGGCCGGAACCGCCGTATTTACGTGTATCGGAGCTGTCCACCTGAGAAAAGCGGATAAAGAGCTTGCCCATATTTGATTCGGAGATACCGATACCGGTATCTGCAACCGCGATCCGGAGCGTAGCCTTGTCTGCCGTATCATCAATGGCCGCAACCTTCACGCGCACGCCGCCCTCGGAGGTAAACTTGATGGCGTTGGACAGAAGGCAGTTAAGTACCTGCTGGATACGCTGCCCGTCTGCACGTACCAGCTTGGGAATATTATTACCGAAGTTAAGATCCAGAGAAATGTTCTTGCCGTCAGCTGCGGGAACCTGAGCTGCCACAGTCTCCTCGATGGCTGCCCGGATATCCGTGATCTCTTCCTTGATCTTGTATTTACCGGCTTCCAGCTTACTGATATCCAGGATATCATTGATGAGGCGGAGAAGATTGTCCGCACAGTTCTTGGCCGTGATCAGATTGTCGCGGTAATCTGCCTGCAGATCATCAGCCATCAGTGTCAGCTGGATCATGCCAAGGATACCATTGATCGGAGTCCGGATCTCATGGCTCATATTTGCAAGGAATTCCGCCTGTGTCTTATATGCAGCATTTGCATCCTCAATGGCCTGAGAGAGCTTCGCCTCCGTCTCCTTCTGGTTGGTCACATCGATGACTACCATATTGATATGGTCCGCCTCGGACTTGTACATAACGGTGTTGAATACCTTACCCAGCTTCTCCATGGTGATCTCCACATCCATGAGATCCCCCTCCTTGGTACCGGAGGTATTGTAGGCACGGAACCAGGCATTGATATCCTGAAGAACCTCGATGCGGCTGTCCCCCAGAACCTTGTCCTGATAATCCGAACGATCCAGATTGAAATAGGAATCAAAGGTAACATTGGCGTCTACCATCTGGTAACCTGTTACCTGACCTGTCGGATCCGTAATAATCCTTGCCTGCGCAAAACCGATGGGCAGGTTCATGAAAAGCTTACGGTACTTATTATCCTCCTTGGAGTTTCCCTTCCCGCTGCCCTTCAGCTGGCTGATCAGGAAGAAAGCAATCCCCGCCTGCAGGATCAGCATGATGATCCCCACTGCGGTATTCCCGGCGAGGACTCCGATCAGACCGAGTAAGGCGATCACGACACCCCCGATGATCCCAATAGTCTTACCGTCCATTTCCTTTAACTTTTCCATTACACACTCCTTTTCTATCCTTCTCCGCCTATGCGACTTACGCGCCAAAAAAGCAACCCCATTCAGTCACACATCAGGATAACCATATCCTTAGATGCTGAATAGAAACTATTATATCGCGATTTCCACCACCTGTAAACAAGAGATAGTATTTTTTCCTTACTTTTCTGCATTGTTTTCCACTACATCTTGTGAATCGGCATCCGAGATCCTTTTTCTTCTCTTCCAGATAATGGAAAGCAGGATGAAGATGCCCCAGCAGACGATGCTTCCCAGCAGACCGTACCAGAAGCCGGGGGAAACATAACTCATTTTGATCTCATGGGTGCCTGCCGAAAGACGTACAGACAGGAAGGTATCTCCGGCCGCCAGAGTTTCCGTCTTCTCACCGTCCACCCAGACGGTCCACCCGGTGTCATAGGGAATGGTCGTAAAGAGAATACCGTCCTCCTTTGCCGTAATCTTTCCCTCCAGCTTGCCGTCCCTCACCTTTGTCACATTCAGGCCCTGAGCGGAAAGCTTGTAATACATCTCCTGATACTTTTCCTCATCCAGAATGTAATCATAAAGGCTGACCGTACCGGATTCAGAAGCATCACTGGCGAATTCGATGGCAATCTCCACCTTGTCCCCCGCTTCAAGGTAGCCCAGGTCAAAGAGCTGGGCCTGGAAACGGGCATTTCCCATTTCCACATCGTTTTTGCAGTATCTGACCTTCTTTGCACCGTTCTGGCGGGTGTCCATGATATGGATACCGTTTTCCGTGGCGTGGAAAATGATCGCCACCGTGAACTTTCCTCCGGAGTCGTCCCTTTTAAAGCTGACCAGATGACCATTTGATGACGATGTCCAGGTTTCACAGTGCTCGCCATATGTTTCCAGCGTGGGATTAAGCCGGCGATATATGGAAGAAACACCGGAAAGCTCTTTTGCGAAACGATTGATGCCGGTGTATCGGTCACTGGTGACCGGATCCCAGGTCAGGATATTCTCTCCGGTCATATAACCGATGGGAAGTACCTTCTCTGTTTCATAAACCAGAACACTGTCATTTTCGTAAACGGGATCCCGGTAGCTTGCGATGGCAGCATAATCCCCCTTATGAACATAGGTGTATTTGAGCCCCACCAGCGTATTCAGGACAGGATTTCCGCCGTAAAAGAGAAATTCATTTGCCCCCTCATAGCAGCCAAGACGTCCCATAGTCTCCACCAGCTTGCCGTTCACGGTAGAACAGAAAGTTCCCACAGACCGCAATCCATGATAGGTAGCTTCATCCAGCATGCGGGTCATCGCCACATCCGACCGGGCAAATACCGTTTTCTCCCGTTCGTCCTTTTCATCGATATAGTCCTTCGCCTTCGACATATCAGTCTCATACTCACTGTAATATGCACCGTTCGCCACGTCTATCTTATAAAGACCCAGCGCTGCATTTGTCAGGATCTCTGTTGTGAAAATGCACATCAGAATAATACCGCTTGTAAAAAGGCGAAGCTTTCCCCTCTGCCGCAGGAGAATAATAATAAATGCAGCCGTGATCAGCCCGAAGGTAATGATGGTCATCCATTTACCGTCCAGAAGTCCGGAGGGCTTTCCGAAAAAATAGCTGAGGATAAAGAATGCAAGGGTAAGCACTGCCGCTGCCACAAGCCGCCATGCGGGCGTCTGCTTCACCCTCATCAGTGCTTCGTAACCTACGGAAAGCAGTACAAAAACATACAGGAAGGAAAACCGGTTAGGGATTCCGTACTGGTCATGGAAACCGTGCCAGAAGAAATTCAGCACCGTATTATTGAAACTGACAACGAAAAATGCGATCAGGACAAGCTTCCTTATCCTTTCGCCCAGAGAGATCCGGTTACACAGAAGGAACAGGAAGAACAACATAACCGCAAAGACACCACAATAGGCATTCAGGCCTCCGTCAAAGGACTGCGTATCGATAGGTTCTGTCAGGAAGAAATGCTGCTTCAGCAGCGAAAAAACATTTCCGTACCAGGACATTTTAGGGAAACCCTTACCGGCACTGGATGTCTGCATGATCCCGTAAAACGCGGTTAAAAGGCCTACTGCTGCCATTCCCCCTGCCAGAAGGGAATATCCGAGGATCGCAAAGCCCTTGGCGAAGAAGGCTCCCACTGAACGGTGATAATGAGCAAGAAACCACAGGAACACGAAAACGCAGATCATAAATGCAATATAATAATTGCAGTAAAGTGCATAGAACATGGCAAGGATGAACATCCGCGGGCTTTCATTGCGGAAGATCCGCTCCATACCGAGTGTGACCAGCGGAAGCACCATAATGCAGTCCAGCCACATCAGATTCCAGTTATAGCCGATCATATAATTGCAAAGTGCAAAAGCCACGGAAAAAGCAGGGATCAGCCAGTTATTGGAAGGTTTTCCCAAACGTCTGCGTGACAGCCAGTAGCCGAAAGCTCCTGCCGAGAAGCTGATCTTGAATACCACAAGTACGGTAAAGGCTGCGAAGATTCCCTTCCGGGTAAAGAAGATCATGATGAGATTCAGAGGACAGGCGATATAGTACATGAGCAGAGAAAGATAGTTCTGTCCCATGCCCACATCCCATGTATAAAAAAGGCTCTCCCCGCCTCTCAGCTTCTGCTGGAATTCCGAAAAGAAGGGCACATACTGGTGCATACTGTCGATGGTTGAAAAAGAGTTCATCCCGAAGGGAGCAACTCCCATAATGACGGCAACAATGATCATGAAGAAAAAGGTAATAACAACCCCCAGCTGCCAGGACCAGTTCCGGCCAACGAAGGGAACGATCTTCCGTTCGAAGAATCCATTCCTGATTACCACCGGTTCCTGCTCATCTGTCTCCTCCGACATCCGGGAGTCTGTTTCCTCCGACTCCGCTGTCTCCTCCGGTTCCCGGGCGTATGACTCCGAGATATCTGACTCCCAGGTATCTGTCTCCTCCGACATCCGGGAGTCTGTTTCCGCTGTTTCCTCCGACTCCGCTGTCTCCTCCGACTCCGGGGTGTCCGGCTCTTCCGTCACAGCAGCTCCCGCCTTTTCAGTTATCATCTCCCGTTCATCCATGATTTCCTACCATATTTCTGATTCTAATGATGCCGGGGACAAAAAGTGTTTTGCCCCGGCTGATGATACACCCGATGAGTGCAATATGCTGCCGTTCTGATCCCGTCCTGCACCCCTCAGGCTCCGGATGCATGACATCCGAAGAATAAGGGGTTACATGGTATCAAAGCAGAATCCTTACTGGAATGCTGCCAGAAGATAGACCAGCGGAGAATTCCAGTAGATTGTAACCTCATTTGTAGAAAAGCTCTGTACGTTATCAGCATAGCACATACCCGCCGGGCGTCCGTAAAGCACTGCCTTTGCGTAGCTGTCGTTCAGCCCGTTGTTCGCACCGCCGATCAGCATACCAGGCATCGCTTCTCCCGCCACCTGGGAAGGACGGTGATGCGGCTGTTTGGGTGACATGGAACCAAAGCCCGTCACGAAGCAGTAGCCCAGCGGATTGGCTCCCAGAAGATAGTCCATCTGTTTTTTGCCCAGATCCGTATAGCTGTTATTTCCCGTAAGCAATGCAACCATCTGCATCAACATACCGTTATTTGCTATGGTCATGTTGCTTCCCCAGGGATAATCGGAATTCAGCATCATGAAATATTCATCTGCCCGTTCCTCCAGCTGCTTGGCACGGCTGTAGAAACGTTCCTCAACCTTGGATACCAGATCTCCCAGTTCGGAAGCATTGATGATCCCCTTCTTGACTGCGGAAAGCAGATCATAGCAGGCATAAGCGGTGATATTTGCCCACCCCAGCTCGGTAGCAAGTCCGATAGGCTCATAGCGGGCCGCCAGATCCACTTCGGTATAACCTGCGATATACAGCTCCACCGCCGCCCAGAAGATTTCATCCGCAGTGTTATTGTCCGGATACTCTCCCGTCTCCACATCCTCCGGATTTGTAAATCCATCCGGCTTCTCCGGAAGTGTCGTGATATAACCCCAGGCTTTCCACGCTGCACTGATGCAGGCTGCCGCAAAATCGGGATTATAGTCCATATAGAGGCGTGACGCCTTCGCCATCACCGCCGCAAAATCAGCTGTTGCCGTTGCGGAAATGGGAGACAGAACCAGCTGTTCAACCTCTTCGTCCGCCTTTACCGTTTCGGGGAAGTTATAGCAGCTCACCTTGTGGTAAACCCCGCCGGATTCACTATCCTGCATCTTCAGCATCCAGTCCAGCTCATATTTTGCTTCATCCAGAATGTCCGGAATTCCATTTCCGCTCTCCGGAATGCCCATGTCATCCGCGCTGATCCGGTAGTCCTCGTAGGCCAGCAGGAGATCCTGTACCGCCTTTGCGCCCGCAACTACATAACGTCCGTAATCTCCGGCATCATGCCATCCACCGGACACATCCAGCTTCTTCTGTTCACCATATACAATGGCGTCTCCCTGATGACAGATCCCGTGACTGAAGGGACCGGCCTCCTCCTCCGTAAGCTCGATACCGCAGCGCTGCAGATAGAGCATGCGAACAACCGCCTTATAAAGATCCGCGTAAACTCCTTCCTCAACCTTAAAGGGATAGGTTTCCCCTACATCTGTAACGATCTTATAGGTTCCGGGAGCGGTTACGGAAGAGAAATCCCCCGCGCGTACCACATCATCGGAAGGCGCATGGAAACCGAATTCGCCGAAGGTTCCGCTGTAAACCTCTTCTCCCGTATCCACATTTACCACCTGGAAGGTCTCCGTTCTCTGGGACTTTACGATCACTGTCTTGGTATCGCCCGGACGGTAGCCGATCTGGTTCACATTCACATTCGGATAATCCGGAAGACCCTCCAGCTTCTGCGCATTGCTGGCATCCTTAACAGTCAGCTGAATATTGTCAAATGTGATATCGTGGGGTCCCGGATCTCCCGTCATATCCGTCATGATACCCATATTAAAGACGATACGGGGTGCCGGATCCGAATCCTCAGCCATGGTGAAATCTACCTCCACATGCTTCGTCTCCGGACCGATATCGATATACTCACCGGCATAGGCGTGGAAGTCACCGCCGTTGATCTGCAGACGATATTCAATCTTCCGGGCAATGGTGCTGGATACATCAAAGCTGTAAGTATAGACACCACCCTTCAGCAGCTGGAAGCCGTCATAATAGATCTGGTTTGCATAATCCACCGTGCCGACATCCTCAATGTGGACTACCAGCTTATTGTCGACATTTTCCATTTTGAATTTGCCGCCTTTGGTATAGATATTAAAATTCCCCAACTCACCATCCTCAAAATCGATGCCCACGATCACCTGACCGTTGGATATATTCAGATCCTTTTTCTCCTCCGTCGGTTTTTCCGTAACCTCTTCCGTGGACTGCGCTTCTGTTACTTCCGGCGTTTCCGTAGCCGCCGTCGTTGCAGAAGCCGTTGTTGAACCGGTCGTACTCTCCGTACTTTCCGTCTTTCCGCAGCCGGAAAGCAGTAAAGCCCCGGAAAGCATGATCGCCGCCATTCTTCTGAGTCTATATTTCTTCATTACGTATCCTCCCTCGTAAAAAAGTATTGCCCTCTCACCCAGGTTCGGCGGCTCATCGCTCAGTGCGATTCAGATATCATGAGCGCACCATCCTCCCGCAAAAGGAATTATACTCCTGCTATACCTCTGTACCCGAAAGATAAGCCAAAACCTCTTCCAGTTTCATATCTCCGCCAAAAATATCCAGTGCACTTCCGATCGTCACATCCAGTCTGTTCCGTCCTGCTCTTGAAAGGCTTTCCAGATCTGAAAAGCTTCCCACGCCGCCTGCATATGTAACGGGAAATGAGCTTTCCTCCGCCCACTCTCCCAGAAGCTCCGCCAGTTCCTCATCAATACCCTGTCGCCTTCCTTCCACATCCACTGCATGGATCAGAAATTCGTCCGCCTCCTCACTGAACCGGAAAAGCTGCTCCCTGTTCACGGGAATATCCGTCAGCTTCTGCCAGCGGTCCGTTGCAATACGGTAGCCATTCTCCGTCTTCCTGCAGCTCAGATCCAGGGTGATATGCTCCCGTCCCACTGCGGACAGAAGTGCATCCATTCGCCCCCTGTCCATACCACCATCCCGAAAGACATAAGAGGTTACGATCACATGGGTGGCACCGCAGGATAGAAGCTCCGGAGCATTTTCTGCCGTTACGCCGCCTCCGATCATAAGCCCGTCCGGAAAAGCCGCAAGGGCATCCTTTGCCACCCGAAGATCCGCCTCATATTCCGGAGTTCCTGCGGGATTCAGCAAAATGATATGGCCGCCCCTGAGCCCCAGTCTGCGGTAAAGCGAGCCGTAGAAGTCCCCGCCCTCTCCGGCAACAAAGTTCGTGGAGGCCCCTTCCCGGTCAGAAAGTGTTCCCCCGACGATCTGCTTCACACAGCCATTATGAATATCTATGCATGGGCGAAAACGCATCCCGTAACCTCACATTTCAAAAAGACACAATGAAACCACGCTATTATACCATAAAAGATTGATAAATTGAAGTATGTTTCGAACTGTGATATAATGTTATCCCAATCAACGATTAAGGAGCAAAGCAATGACGAACTATGCTTTATTCAATAAAATCCAGGAATCCCTTCGGATGGCGGATCAGGTAGCAAACAGCGGCGTCATGCCTCCCGGCAGCATGAGTCTCCGGGACATGCTGAAATTCGATTATCTGTTGTATCTCGGTTTTCTTTTTGAGCCGGACGGATCTGACACCATGTACGAGCGCAGGTTTATCATGGAATACCTGACCATGGTGATCGATACCGGCAAATTCCTTCAGCTGCGGTATGACCGCTGTGTAAAGCCGGAATTCATCAATACGGTTCCCCGTTCCCTGACTTATTTTGCAAAATACGACCTCTCCGGTGGAGCCCGCAGGGACTCCCTGGGACGAACGGCGTCCCGGATGATCGTCGATACCTATAATGATCTTGGAACGGAATTCACCACCGGAAATGGCGGGGGCAACTCCATAACCGAGATCGGAAATCTCTCCAACTACTCCATCATGCTGAACAACTTCCTGAAGGAATATGGTCTTTATAATACCGGTGCCCCCGGTGAGCTGATCTCTGCCGATTCCATCAATGCTGCAAGGCTGAACGGCTCCTTCCGCAATCCAAAGAGCGTAACCGCCAGCAACACACCCCGCCATCAGCTGAAGGCGGAGGGGAAGGCCCAGGACGGAACCGTTGTTGCTCCAAAGGTGAAAGCAGAGGAAAAGGAAAAAACTCTGGAAGAGCTGATGGAGGAGCTGGATTCTCTGGTGGGCCTGGATGCCGTAAAGCAGGATCTGACGAATCTGATCAATCTGATCAAGGTCCGGAAAATGCGGGAAGAACGCGGTATGAAGCAGCCGGACATCACACTGCATCTGGTATTCTCCGGCAATCCCGGTACCGGCAAGACAACCGTAGCGCGGCTGCTTGCCAAGATCTACAAGGCTTTGGGCGTTGTGTCCGGCGGACAGCTGGTTGAAGTAGACCGTTCCGATCTGGTGGTGGGCTATATCGGGCAGACTGCCATCAAGACTGCCGAGGTGGTTGATAGTGCCATCGGCGGTATTCTCTTTATCGACGAAGCCTATACCCTGACCGCAGGAAAAGACGAGAAGGATTTCGGAAAGGAAGCCCTGGATACCCTCCTGAAGAGAATGGAGGATAACCGGAATGATCTGATCGTCATCGTTGCCGGTTACACGGATCTGATGGAAGAATTCATCGATTCCAATCCCGGTCTCCGTTCCCGCTTTAACAAGAATATCTTTTTCAAGGATTATACCGGTGAAGAACTGTATAAGATCTTTCAGTCCATGTGCAAAAAGCAGGAATACACTCCTGACAAGAAGGCCGCAGCCTATATCCGGAATTATCTGGACACCCGGGCCAAATCACACGAAGAAAACTTCGCCAACGCCCGCGAAGTACGGAACTTCCTGGAACGCTGCATCGAGCGTCAGGCCAGCCGGATCGTAACGAAAAAAGATGTCAGCGACAAGCAGCTTCGCACACTTACCATCGCTGACTGCGAAGAAGAGGGTTATCCGGCAGAATGATCATAGTTAGGGATACTCATTCGGAAAGGGATAGCAATGAATGAATCGGATGAACGCTACAGCACTGCGGAGGACGCCATTTTTGATGCCTTTTTCCTTTTGCTGAAGGAGAAGGATCTGGATAAGATTACTGTTTCCGATGTAACCAAGAAGGCCGGGATCGTACGCAGCACCTTTTATAACCATTATGAAAATATCCCCGCATTACTGGAAGCTGCAGAGGACCGAACCATCCGGCATATCTTCCGGCTGATGGAGAGCTTTCATCCAAAGAATGACCGTGACATGTGCTTCTCCTATTTTCTGGCTATCTGCAACTATACAAAGAAGAATCCCTTCCTCGCGAATCTGCTGCAGAGCCCCCGGGAGACAGCCTTTTTTGAAAAAGCCATTACCATGTTCCACCGGTATGTATCGGAAGTAACCAGCACAACCATTTCCGCTCCCCATGAGCGGATGGCCTTTGCCTATATGATTGCGGGAGCCATCGGCATCACCATTGGCGTTCTTCACAAATGGATCGCAGACAATTTCGAATCCTCTTCCGAGGAGGTTGCCGAGATCCTCTCAAAGATATTCCTCTCCGGCATCCTGCCATATCTTTCATAGATGCTTTTCCGGTCGGAATGACAGCTGTTCCTCTCAAGCCGTGGGAATCAGGGCTTCTCTTTCCTGATAGTCAGGTTGGTGGTACACAGATTTACAAAAAGGACAGTTCCTGAATGCGGGTATAGCCCACATGGAACTGTCCTTTTTCATATACGGGAAAACCGCTCCGGTCTCGAACGGACTAATCCAGCTCTGCCTCCGCACGCTTGATCTTACCGGTCGCATTACGGTGGAAGGGCGTCGTTCTGACAACCAGGCCCACGATCTGACGATAGGTAGGCTGACGCTTGTTATACTCGTCCAACATGGCCCTCAATGCCCCTCTCACGGTTTCCTCATCCAGCTTCTTTGCCTGCACAACATCCTGATCCGGGAAGATCCGTGCCGTAAGGCCGTTATTCTCGCCGGTTACGATCACCTCGCCAACCAGCGGATGGATACCAAGCTTATTCTCGATCTCCTCAGGAGAAATGTTCTCTCCGTTGGACAGAATGATCAGATTCTTTACTCTTCCGTTGATGAAGAGGAAGCCATCCTCATCCATATATCCCTTATCTCCGGTATGGAGCCAGCCATCCTTCAAAGTTTCTTCCGTCTCCCCGGGCATCTTGTAATAGCCCTGCATGACACTGCTGCCCTGAACCTGGATCTCACCGTTCTCAAAACGGAGCTTCACATTTGCCAGTGGTTTTCCGATAGAGCCGGCCTTGTGGCAGGACGGTGAATTAAAGCTGATAACCGGTGAGCACTCCGACATCCCGTAGCCCTCCAGGACAGTTACACCGTAAGCCTCCAGCTTCTCGATGTAAAAAGGATCCAGATGAGCGCCGCCGGTGAAAATGATGCGCAGTCTGCCGCCGAATACCTGCTGGGCAACAGCTGCCTTCGGCACTGCTTCGTCCACCGCAGAGAGCCTCTTATAGATCGTTTCGATCATAAGGGGTACCATCAGCATAACCTCCGGCTTATAGATGCTCATGTTACGGATCATATGCATAAAGGAATCGTTGATACATACCACGGCTCCAAGGGAAAAGCCCTTCAGCCAGTCCATAACCAGACAAAAGGCATGATGCACCGGAAGTACGCTCATGAGAACGCATCCCGGCTCAGCCGTAAAATTAACGGCAGTCACATTTTCCGCAAGATTGGACTGGGTCAGCATAACCCCCTTGCTCTTACCGGTTGTCCCGGAGGTATAGATCAAAGTAGCGATCTCGTCTTCAGCACGCCCTCTTGTATCTGCCTTTTCTTCCCCCTTTGCCATCAGTTCGGAAACCGTTTCAAATCCTTCAGCCGGTTCCTCCTGCAGCAGCCAGACCTTCTTAAGCGTCGGGCACGCAGCCATAAATGCAGCAGCCAGCGGAGCCATCTTCGGCATGAGGAAAAGCGCTTCCGCATCCGCATCCTGCAAAAGAGCTGTCAGATCTTCCACCGGGAGCCCGGCGTCCAGCGGAATAGCAATATTTTCCCCTGTCGTAATTCCCAGATAGCTTGCGATCCAACTCACTGAAGCCGTCCCGATCAGAGCAATGTGTGCTCCTGAGAATCCCTCAGCCGAAAGCCCTTTACGGATCGCAGCGACATTCTCCCCCAGTTCTCCGTAGCTTCTTTCCTTGATCTCCTTTTTCTCCAGCCAGCGCACGGCCGGAAGCTCCGCAAAGGATGTCTGCGCCTTATCCCATATTTCTCTTACCGTTCTCATTTCTTCCGCCTTTCTTTTGCTTACGCTTCATCCAACATCTTCAGGGCATCTCCGATGGTGTACACCTGAAGAGCCTGCTCCTGTTCAATCTCTACATCAAAGGTATCTTCCAGCTCCCCCAGGAAGGACATAAAGTCTAGGGAGCTGAGTCCCAGGTCCTCACGAAAGCGCATCTCCTCTGTCAGATCCTCTGCCTTAACATCACAATACTGTGCAACAATCCTCTTAAACTCTGCAACCTTATCCATTTTCTTTCTCTCCTGTTCATTATATCCTTAAATTCCCTGTAGGCTGTAAGGAGTGTTTTTGTTTCGGCTTCGGTTGGCCGGAACAAAATCCTCCTAAACCTCAGCGATGATCTCACCGATTTTTTTGTCCGGTTCGGAGATGCCTTTGAAAAGTATCCTCATCATGTAGTAGTAAAGCAGCTCCATATCCTTCTCCGTCAGACTTGCCGTCTGATAGTGATAAGAGAAGTTCATTCCACCGTTCTCCGTGTGAGAAACGGTGAGGTACATTTTCTTAGTGGCTGCTCCATTTGCAAACCATTTGGAATGTGTCTGTATCTGATCCAGATATGGATTATCCACATGTACGGGAAGGGGCTGGTAGGTCAGGTAGCAGCTCTCATAGGTCGTATTGTCAGGCGTTTTGTACCGCCTCTTCATCTCCTCCCGAATCAGTGCAGGATCATAGTTACTGTGCATGTAGATCCGGTTCTGCACATTTTGGATCTCATAAGCTGCCGCAAGGAATTCCATATCTGCAGGAATCACGGTACGGCAGGGGAACATGATGGTCCGGCTTCCTCCGGAGGTCCATTCATCATGAGTACTCCGTCTGGAAATGAAGTTCTCGATGGTAATGTCCTCCTGCCCGTTATTGACCTTTGAAAGATAGGTCCGAATGCTGAGGAGAAGAAGGTTCGTCATGGAGATCTGATGGTTCATACAGAAGTCCATCAGTCCTCTGACCGGTTCCGGCTCCAGTATGTAATCCTTTACTGCAACGAACAGATTCTCTCTTTCAATATCTGCCGCACGAAGCTTCTTGCTTCTGTGTTTCTTCCTGGCGGCCTCCAGTACGGAGGGTCCCGAAATATCGGAGTACAGCGGCTCGCCAAGCAGATCCAGCTGATCATCCCAGAACTTTTTATCCTTTGCAAAGCGCTTTTCATTTCCGGCCTTAGCCAGATCGTTAGCGAGGACGCTTTCGAAGTCTGCCAGGTCATCCGGATAAGGAGAACCGAAAGCATAATGAGTATACAGCTTCATCAGGTCATTGACCATGACAACGAGGCCGCAGGAATCGATCAGACGATGATCCATGTGGATAAAGAAGCCGTTAAAGCCCTCCGGAAGCTTCAGCATGGTCACCTCACACATGGGGCGGTTATCTCCGTCCAGTGTTTCATAAGCCCAGCTCTGCATCAGGTTATCCGCTTCCTCCATCGTCATACCGGAGAGATCCTTCAGAGGGATATCCCTGGAATCATGCTTGATCAGATACTGCATGATCTTACCGTCCTTATCCGGTTTCGTGAAACGCAGTCGCATACAGCCATATCTCTGATATTCCAGCTGAATGCATTTCTTCAGAAGACCGAAATCGATCTCTGCCTTCAGGGATGCAACAATGCTCACCCCCGATACCTGCTGTGTTTTGTACTCTCTGATCCATTGATAGTGCATGTTCTGTGCCGCGGTCAGCGGATACTCTTTTCTCATCTTGAAGAACATCCTCCTCTTTATTTCTTTTCTTTTCCTCTTGACAGCCGGGACTGTATCACAGTCTTTTCCGATGTGCAATACCCCTTCGGACTTAATGAACACATTGAAGGAAAGTGACCGCAACATAAAAGACAGGTTATAAAAATGTGTTTGATAAAAAAATCGCCGGCATTTTCATACCGACGATTTGTCATACTTCATAAAAAAGTCTTTCATTTTCTTTTGATAAAGATCCGGAGCTACGTAGGCCGAGCAGGAATGTCTCGCTCCCGGGATCAGCACCAGCTCCTTCGGAGCTTTACAAAGCCGGAAATTCACTCCGCTGTTCTCCGGCCACACATAGGTATCCTTTTCTCCGTGAAAGAAAAGAACAGGTCTTGTATTCACGGAAAGAGCCTTATCTGTCATTGTATCCTTCATGCGGAAGTCCGCGAAAATGCGGCACAGCAGATCCATGCGGAGAAGCAAGAATTCGATCCAGTGCAGGTGAAACCAGCCTGAGGCGATGTCCTTCATCTGCTGCTTCATGGAATGAAAGCTGCAGTCGGAAATCAAACCGTGAACCTCCGGAGGAAGCTCATTCCCGGCTGCAAGAAGAACAGTGGCTCCTCCCATGGACTGTCCATACAGATAGATGGGCAGGTGCCTTCCATTCTGATCATTCAGCTTTTTTATCCACCCCAGAAGATCCTTATGCTCCTTTGCACCGAAGGTAATATATTTTCCTTCGCTCTCTCCGCAGCATCTCTGGTCAATAAAAAGGATATCCGAATGATTCTCATGAAGAAAGGGGGCAATGCAGGCTACGGTACCGAAACGCGTTCCCCGGTAGCCGTGGCACATGATCACGATTCTTTCCGTCTTTCCTTCTGCAGGAAGGAAGGATGCATGGAGCTTAAGGCCATCCTCGCTCTGAAGATACAGGTCCTCCATGGGTTGATTGTAACACCATGCCTTCCCGGCCTCATACTCTTCCTCATATCCGTTTTTCGGATGATTCAGCTCCGTATGCTTCAAACGGAACCATTTCTTCCGGTTCGGATCGGGAATCACTTTTTCCTTCTTCTCTTCTTTTCCCGCTCTCGTAATAAAGTAAAAGAAAGGCCAGGCGGATACCATGCTGATCACTCCCGCTGCCGAAAGGATCAGCCCGCATCTTTTCATGATCTTTCTTTTTTTTCCGCCTTTACCCGTCATATGTTCATCCTGTATATCCAACACCCCGTATCATCCGCCAAATGAAAATGCACGCCTATGTCTGCAGCGATTAACCGTCGACTTACAGATCAACGTCCTCATCATAACCGTATTCTTCTTCAATCGGCTTTGCCTTCCGCGGTCTTCGCACAGGGACGCTTTCATAATCTTCATCCTCTTTCTGTGCGTATCTTCTGCTGCGTCCTGCTGCAGCCCTTCCGTCTTCCCGTGCATTTTTCATCAGCATCTCCATCGTCATGGCAAAGAAGCAGACTGCGATCACCAGATTCACGATCCAGTCACCCAGCACGCCATTTCCCGTCGGAGTGATATCCGAACTCTTATTCAGGAAGAGCTGGAAGATCGCGACGAAAAGATTTACAGCTGCCACAATACCGAAGATCATGATCAGAGATCCTCTCTTCCGCCTGATACCGGGATAGGCGTCTGCAGAATCGGCTGTCATAAAGAATACGGTTGCCGCCGTGATGATGGAAATGATACCTGCCTGATACATGGTGAAGGGGAACTGCTCTACGGAAGCGCTCAGCAAAGTAAAGCTGAGGACCAGCATCACCAGCGTATAGAAGGCGTTCATGTAGGCTTTTCTTCTGAGACGGATCTGCTTCTTGCTGACCTGCCTTTCCTTATCCTCCTCTGAGAAAAGGATCATCAGGAAAAGGACGAGAACCACGATCATCAGAAGCACCATCAGAAGGATCCTTCCCACGCCTTTATTTCCGGCCACCTTAATATCATAGTCCACCGTATAGACACCGTCCGGAAGCTTTCCCCCTTCCGCCAGACTCTGCTGCACGGTAACGAAAAGGGAATCACCCGTAACATTGACATTCTCGGTAACACTCTTATCAGCCGTTGCCTGAACGGTTGTATATGCATCCGTCAGGGAGGCATTTTTATAAAATGTCACTTCGGACTTAAGTGTGCTGTCAGTCTTGGCACTGACGGAAAATGAGCATGTCTCCCCGGGAGATTTCAGATAAATGGCCTGTCTCCCCTCGCCCTCAACGGCACCGTTTTTCACAGTGACCTCTGCAGTATAGGAGAGCTTGACCTTACCGGATGCCCCGAGCGCAAGCAGGGCCAGGATCACCATGGAAATAATCATGGCAACAGCTGTTATACGATATTGTGATTTATTCTTCATGTTTCTTCCTTTCGAAGATGGTTACGTGTATTGTCCTTTTCTCATGCCGTGGCACTAATGAGCCCTCCCACTGTTCTTAGCGGAAATGTATCGGTTATAATATCAGGATACACAGGAACAGCAGGATTGCGGAAAGCAATGTGACCAGTACGGCAAGTACACGCCCAAAGGTTCCGGAACCGGAAGAACCCGCAGACGCCTGTGCGGCTACCGTTTCCGCATTTCCGGAGATTGCTTCCTCTGTCTGTTTTTGAGTGGAAGATGTCTTCTCGGTTGTTACACCGGTGCTTTGGGTCTCAGTTGAAACAGCTTCCGTCGTCGGTTCTTCCGTTTCCGTAGCCGTCAGCTTCTCAAATGCTTCTTTTGCTTTTTCCGTGTTAATCCGGTACACGTAATAGCCGGTGGAACCGCTGTCGTCCGCCTCCGTTGAGGAAGGAGATGTCAGCGGAGAATAATATTCCACGCCGAAATCCGGTGCCAGTGCATGAGCGATGGTTGGAAATCCCTTGTAGGACTCTCTCCACCGGTGGATCCAGTAATTCTGATAATTCTCAACCGTTCCGTTGAAGAGCTCCTTCATAACGATGGCCGCATGCAGCCAGTGCGGGCCGCCGGTGGTTTCGTAATCCTTCATGTTCTTCGTATAAATAACGATATCTCCGGCACGGATCCTTCCTGCGTTGACATCCTCCTGCATTTCATTCGTGGCATCCTGGTAGTCGTTGAAGCCGCCCTCCCGGCTGGCTACAAGATCAAAACACTCATTATTCTTCAATGCATCATTCAACTCCAGCACGGTGGTTCCGTCTACTGTCACCTCCGGCACCAGACCTGAACGGTTGATCACGTTCAGAACCCAGCCGTTGCAGGCTCCTGCCACATAGTAATCCTCCAGATAGAAGGCATCCCGCAGCGTGTCATAATAATCGTCCACCTGAATCGTTCCCATGCGAACATTTGGCACATTTGCCTCCGCAACCGGTCCCGCTACATGCAGTACAGCGAGAAGCATGACAACCAGCAGTGCTCCCACTGTCCGGATCCTGCGTTTTACTCTCATCCTTTCATCCTCCGTATGGTACTTCTCATGCCCTTTGTTTCCTTCAGGCCTTTTCAAGATTGCTCTGGTGTATCATCATTAAGACAGGGAAAACCCCGTGACAATTCTGCCACGGGGCAATTCCCCGATATACCTTATGCATTCACGAGTTTTGTGATCAGTTCCTCTACCTGGGCAGCAAAGGAAGCAGAGAGTTCCTTCGCGTTTTCCAGGGATGTTCCCTTCACCCCAAAATAGAACTTGATCTTCGGCTCGGTTCCCGAAGGCCTTACGCAGAGCCAGAAACCGTTCTCCAGTTCAAAATAAAGCACATTTGACTTCGGCAGGAAGGTGGGCGTCTCGGCCCCGGTCTTCAGATTCTTCACGATATCCGTATCGTAATCCCGTACGGCCAGAACCTCATAGCCTGCGATCTCATGAGGGATATCCTTCCTTAACAGGGACATGATGGATTTGATCTTCTCAACTCCGTCCACTCCCTTCATGGTGATGGTGGTGATATCATCTACCCAGTAACCATACCGGTTATACATATCGATCAAGGCATCCCACAACGTTTTGCCCAACGATTTATAGTAGGTAGCCGCCTCGCAAAGCGCCATGGTGGCAACGATGGCGTCCTTATCTCTTGCATGGGTACCGATGAGGCAGCCATAACTCTCCTCGAATCCGAAGAGATAGGTTCCCACACCGCTATGCTCATAAGACAGCATCTTCTGACCGATGAACTTGAAACCGGTCAGACATTCCTCCATCTTTACACCATAATGCTCTGCTATACATGCAGCCAGGTTTGTGGTCACAATGGTTTTGATCAGACGTCCGTCCTTCGGAAGACCGCGAGTAGCCTGGATCTGTGAGATTTCATACTCAGCCAGAAGGGAACCGGACATATTTCCGGTAAGACACTTATACTCCCCGGATGCTGTATCTTTTACATAAACTCCGAGGCGATCCGCATCGGGATCGGTAGCCAGTACCAGATCCGCGTTCTTCTCCTCTGCCAGCTTAAGAGCAAGGGCGAAAGCCTCCTTTGCTTCCGGGTTCGGGTAATCCACCGTGGGGAAGTCCCCATCAGGCAGCTCCTGCTCGGGAACTACATACACATTCGTAAAGCCCAGCTCCGCCAGGATCCTGCGGGCAGGGATATTTCCGGTACCATGAAGCGGTGAATAAACAACAGTGATATCCTTTGCATACTCATCGATGGTATCCTGATGGATCACAAGCTTCTTCAGCTCTGCAATATAAGCATCATCCACTTCCTGTCCGATGATCTGATAAAGTCCTTTCTCCTTTGCCTCCTCCAGAGAAATGATCTTCGCATCTTCGATGGAAAGCTTCCGAACCTCCAGCATGATTCCGATATCGTTCGGCGGTGTGATCTGCGCTCCGTCCTCCCAGTATACCTTGTAACCATTATACTCCGGCGGATTGTGGCTGGCCGTTACATTAATGCCGGCGATACAGCCCAGATGACGTACGGCAAAGGAAAGCTCCGGTGTGGGACGAAGGGACTCAAAACGATATGCCTTGATCCCGTTTGCTGCAAGCACCCGTGCCGCGATATCCGCAAATTCCGGTGAAAAATGACGGCAGTCGAAGGCGATGGCCACGCCTCTCTCCTGTCCATGCTTCGAAATGATATAATTCGCAAGCCCCTGGGTTGCCCTGGCAACCACATAAATATTCATGCGATTAGTTCCCGCACCGATAATTCCCCTGAGACCTGCGGTTCCAAACTCCAGCTCGGAATAAAACCTCTCCTTAATCTCCTTCTCATCCCCGGCAATGCTCTTCAGCTCAGCCTTTGTGTCCTCATCAAAAAAATCACTGTTTACCCAGGATTCATATGTCTTCATATAGTCCGTCATGGTATCCACCGGTCCTTCCTGTCTCTCTAAAAATGATTATTCACAAGCACTTATTTTTCCGCATACTTATGAGGCATTGTAGCACACTCCGGGGAAAAAGGGAAGCATTCCTTTTCACCTTTTTTTGCAAAAATTTCCGCTGAAAAGGGGGCGGCTTCCCCATACCACCAGCCGGTGCTGTCCTTTCTCCAGGAAGCCTTCGGTTTATATGTCCATGATCCGTTCTTATTCAGCCAGTAGCCCTTGCAATACTCATTCGCAGCCATAGCTCCGGAGGGTTTCAGATAATACCACTTTCCATTCTGCTTCTGCCAGCCGGTTTGTACCGCTGGCGAACTATCCCGCGCCAAATAGCGGCTTCCGAGGTAACATTTCTTCGACTTATGCTGTAATTGTTACCTGCCGGCGTTCAATTCCGGGTGAAATAGTGGTTGCCGAGGTAACATTTCTTCGATTTAGCCGGAAATATTACCTGACGCCGCCGTATATGGGATGAATAATGGGATGAAGAGGTAATATAACATCGAAAAAGCAAGGAAATTTACCTGCCCAACAATCCATTCAACGCTTTACAGCACCTTCATTCTGTTCACGCACCTTTTCCAGAAGGATTTCCTTCTCATTCAGGTCCGGGTTCTCCAGCACAAGCTCCAGAAGCGCTTTCAGGATCTGCCCCATTTCCGGACCGGGGGCGACACCCGCCTCCTGCAGATCCTTCCCCTTTACCGCCAGGTCCTTCAGGGTGAGGGGGGCCGCACTGTCCAGCTGTTCCTGATAAAGCCTTTTCAGCTGCTCCGTCTTTTCCAGCTTCTCCTCCCGCAGATAATCGCTCTGCCCGGCAATATCCGCCAGACGAAGCTCCAGGAATTCCTGAAAATACTCGATTCCCATGCGGTTCATGCCCTTTCGGAAACGCACCGGCGTCATCTCATCCTTGATGCCGTGATCATGCCACAGCACCAGTCTTTTTACATCCTCAATGGTGCGGTTATCCATCCGGAACCGCCGCAGGATTTCCTCCGCCATGGGCTCACCCTTTACCGGATGTCCGTAGAAATGATCCGTGCCCTTTTCATCCGTGGTCTTGCAGTCCGGCTTCGCAATATCATGCAGAAGCGCGGCATAACGCATGGTCTTTGTCGGAGATACATTCTGCATTACCACGATGGTATGGTGACCCACATCCGTAAAATGATACTTTGTATTCTGCGGGGTTTCCATCATCCGGTCGAATTCCGGAAGGATCTCTGCCGTAATGCCCAACGCATAGAGCTCTTCCATTTCCTCCGGATGCGGAGAACAGATCAGCTTCGTCAGTTCCGTCTCGATCCGCTCCACGCTTACAAGAGAAATGTCCTTCGTATGTCTTCTGATTGCTTCCCGTGTCTTCTCTTCAATGGTAAATCCCAGTTGGGCCGCAAAACGGACAGCCCGCATGATCCGGAGTGCATCCTCGTCAAAACGCTCATCCGGGTCACCCACTGCCCTGATCACAGCTGCGGCAAGGTCCTCCTTCCCGCCGAAGAAATCCTTCAGTCCCTCCTCCGGATGATAAGCCATGGCGTTGATGGTGAAGTCCCTTCTCTTCAGATCCTCTTCCAGATTTTTGGTGAAGCTGACGGACTCCGGCCGCCTGTGATCGCTGTAATCCCCGTCCAGACGGTAGGTGGTCACCTCATAACCCACACCGTGATTCATGACTGTTACAGTCCCGTGCTGCAGGCCGGTATCTATGGTACGTCGAAAAAGAGCCTTCACTGCAAGCGGCTCGGCATCCGTCGTAATGTCCCAGTCATGGGGTTCTCTCCCCATCAGACTGTCCCGGACACAGCCGCCCACCACGTAGGCCTCGTGTCCTGCCTGATTCAGTTTGCGCAGGATCCACAGGACATCCTGCGGGATTGAAATCTGCATTATTTATTCTCCTGATAAAATGATGATAGAGTCAAAATGATCCGCGTGCTTGCGTAATCGCACAAGACCTTACCTGACCCGCCGAACACGAATGGCGTAGTCATTTTGCACAGCAAAATAAGTCCACGGGGACGATCCAATCCTGCCAGATTGGCAGGACAGAACCGTCCCCTTTATTTACTTCCCTGTATGTTATAACGGCACATTTCACACGTTGCATGTGTGAAGCATATCACCCGCCAGGGAAAAACTATAGACCAAACATCTTAGTATGCTCTTCCGAAGTATACCATCTTCTTAGCCGGCTTTCCGCAGTATACGCAGGTATCCGCTATATGCTCCTGCTCAAAGGGCATGCAGCGTGCGGTAGCGCCGGTTTCTTCCTTGATGGCGTCCTCGCAGGCACGTTCGCCGCACCACATGGCCTTGATAAAGCCGGGGCGGTTCTCGATGATATCCTTAAACTCTTCGTAGTTCTCAGCAGGATAAGTGTGTGCATCCCTGTGTGCCCGCGCCTTCTCAAGCATATCCTTCTGGATGGTATCCAGCAATGCGGGAATCAGTTCCTCCAGCTGATCCAGCTTTACGGTCTGTTTTTCTCCGTTGTCACGGCGAACCACAACGGCCTCTCCGTTCTCCAGATCCCGGGGACCCACTTCGATCCGAAGAGGAATACCGCGCATTTCCTGCTCGGCAAACTTGAACCCGGGAGACTTGTCGGTTCTGTCCACCTTTACACGTGCAACTGCGGAAAGCTTCTCCTCCAGCTGATCTGCTGCGGCGAGAACGCCCTCCTTCTTCTGCTGGATGGGAATGATCATCACCTGAGTAGGAGCTACCTTCGGCGGAAGCACAAGGCCGTTATTATCTCCGTGTACCATGATCACGGCACCGATCAGACGGGTTGTTACGCCCCAGCTTGTCTGATGAACGAATTTCAGTGTATTATCCTTATCGGTATACTGCACACCGAAGGCATGGGCGAAACCGTCACCGAAGTTATGACTGGTACCGGACTGCAATGCCTTACCATCATGCATCAGTGCTTCAATGGTATAGGTTGCAATGGCTCCGGCAAATTTCTCCTTCTCGGTCTTCTGTCCCTTGATCATGGGAATGGCAAGAACCTCTTCGCAGAAATCCGCATAAACGTTCAGCATCTGCTCAGTCCTGGCCTGTGCCTCTTCAGCTGTGGCATGGGCGGTATGTCCCTCCTGCCACAGGAACTCACGGGAACGCAGGAAGGGCCGCGTCTCCTTCTCCCAGCGGACAACAGAACACCACTGATTGTAAACCTTCGGCAGATCGCGGTAAGAAGTAATGTCCTTCTGATAAAAATCACAGAACAGCGTTTCCGATGTCGGACGCACGCACATTCTTTCCTGAAGCTTATTGGAGCCTCCGTAGGTAACCCAGGCCACCTCCGGTGCGAAGCCCTCCACATGATCCTTCTCCTTCTCCAGAAGGCTCTCCGGAATCATCAGCGGAAGATATACATTTTCCACTCCGGTTGCCTTGAAACGTTCATCCAGCTGCTTCTGGATCAGTTCCCAGATAGCATAGCCCGCCGGCTTCAGTACCATAAACCCTTTCACACTGGTATACCCGGTCAGATCCGCCTTCAGGACCACATCCGTATACCACTGTGCGAAATCCTCTTCCATGGAGGTGATCGCTTCTACCTTCTTGTCGTTCGCCATAATATGACTCCTTTTTCTGACTTTTCTTTTTTATTCTTCGCGCTGCACCCTCAGATTAACATCAACCTGAAGCACCTGCAACGTGGATTACTATCCCTTCAGCCATCCGAAACCTGCAACGTGGATCATTATACCCTCAGCCCTCTGGCCTCTGCACATCGAATGACCACTCCCTGTCGTGAGCCTGTGACGAAGGATCTCTTTTTCTCTCATTCCTTTAGTATAATTACCAGTCCGGGTCCTCAGCATCCAGCAGCTGGAAGGCCGTTCCTTCCGGTTCCCGATGGAGAAAAACTTCCTCTCCGGTAAAGGGATGCAGAAACTTCATACGGGAGCTATACAGTCCGATCTGCGGTACTTTCTCCTTCCCGCCGCCTCTTCCATCACGTCTGCTCTTTCCGGCCGGTTTGTTCCGTCCTGTTTTTCCTTCGTCCTTTATTCCGTACTTCACATCACCCCAGATAGGATAACCTGCGTGAGCCAGCTGGCAACGGATCTGGTGATGCCTTCCTGTGTGCAACCGGATCAGAAGATAGGTAAATGTACCTTCATCCGTGTCAATCACATCCAGCACCTCATAGGAAAGCTCTGCTTTCTTTGCTCCCTTCGTTCCAGCAGGAACCACCCGGGAGATGTTGTCCTTTTTGTCGAAAAGCAGCCAGTCTGAAAGCTCCCCCTCATCATCCGGGATTTCTCCCCGAACCACGGCCTGGTAGCATTTCTCGATCTTTCTCTCCTGCGTCAGATCCGAAAGCTTTGCCGCTGCTTCTTCGGTCTTTGCAAAAAGAACGATTCCTGCCACGGGCCGGTCCAGTCGATTGATCACCGCCAGATAGGGTTCTCCCACACACTCTCCCCGGTCATAGATCAGGTTTTTGAGTGACGTCAGGAGATCCTCCCGGTTGGAGGGATCCGGCTGAGCGGGCATTCCGTAGGGCTTCACTGCCGCAAGCATGTATTCATCTTCATAGAGAATATCCGGTTTCATGTATCCCTTTCTGTTCTTCAGATCCTTCGCTTCGCTCAGGATGACACAACGGTTGCTTTGCTCTGAACGGCACAACGGTTGCTTTGCTCTGAACGGCACAACGGTTGCTTTGCTCTGAACGGCACAACGGTTGCTTTGCTCTGAACGGCACAACGGTTGCTTCGCTCAGGATGACACAACGGAGTCATTCTGACGAGCAAGACTCTCGGCCCATAAGCTATCGCCTACTCAGCCAGAAGCTTCTCCAGGCTGACGATCTTTACGCAAAGTGCAAAGAGCTCTGCCGCCACCTTCAGATCCTCAAGGGGAGGATAGGTGGGAGCCACACGGATATTGGAATCCTGCGGATCCTTTCCATACGGCCAGGTTGCTCCTGCTCCGGTCATGGTAACGCCTGCCTTCTTGGCATGGGATACGATCTCCTTTGCGCATCCGGGCAGTGCATCAAAGCTGATAAAATATCCGCCCTTCGGTTTCGTCCAATCTCCGATTCCGAGACCCGCCAGTTCACGGTCGAAGATCTCTTCTACTACCTCGAACTTCGGACGGATGATATCCGCATGCTTTCTCATATGCTCCGTCATTCCGTGAATATCCTTAAAGAAACGCACGTGACGCAGCTGGTTCACCTTATCATGACCGATGGTCTGATTCTTCAGCTGTGACAGAATATCCTCCAGATTGTTTGGAGAGGTTGCCAGTGCCGCAATCCCGCTTCCGGGGAAGGTGATCTTGGAGGTCGACGCAAATTTATAAACCAGATCCGGATTTCCGGCACGCTTGCACTCCGCCAGAATCTCGATCAGATAATCCTGCTCGTCATCGTAAAGGTGATGGATTCCGTAAGCATTGTCCCAGAAAATGCGGAAATCCCGTGCCGCGGGCTTCAGTCTGGCAAACCGTCTGACGGTTTCATCCGAATAGGAATACCCCTGAGGATTGGAATACTTGGGAACGCACCAGATACCCTTAATTGCCTCGTCCTCAGCCACCAGCTTCTCTACCATATCCATATCCGGTCCCTTGTCCGACATGGGAACAGAGATCATTTCAATGCCGAAATACTGCGTGATCGCAAAATGTCTGTCATAACCGGGTACGGGACAGAGGAACTTTACCTTGTCCAGCTTGCACCAGGGGGTATTACCGAGAATACCATGAGTATACGCACGGGAAACCGTATCATACATCACATTCAGAGAAGAATTCCCGTAAATGATGATATTATCGGGATTATTCTCCATCATATCCCCGATCAGAACCTTTGCCTCATGAATACCTGTGAGCACACCGTAATTCCGGCAATCCGTTCCATCCTCGCAGGAGAGGTCAACCTGAGAATTCAGAGCATCCATCATTCCCATGGAAATGTCCAGCTGCTCCCGGCAGGGCTTTCCCCGGCTCATATCCAGATTAAGATCCATTTCCTGGAATTTCCTGTACTGCTTTTTCAGCTCCCCGAGCTCCTCCTGCATTTCGTCCTTCGTCATTTCTACATATGGTTTCATTTATTCTACCTCCTGCTGTATTTCATTTCCCCAGAACTCGCTGGCCGTAGCCTCTCCGGTTTCATTGATATCCTTCCTGCACAGCACCATTTTCGCGGTCTGAAGAATGATCTTCAGATCTCCTGAAAATGTGATCCGGTCCACATATTCCACATCAAGCTCCAGCTTCCTGTCCCAGCCGCCGTTATTCCGGAAGGTGGCGGCAGCAAGACCGGTAAGGCCCGGACGCACCTCATGTCTGCGCCTCTGCTCCGGACTGTAACGCGGAAGATATTTCACCAGAAGGGGCCGCGGTCCTACAATGGCCATGTCTCCTTTCAGGATATTCAGAAGCTCCGGCAGTTCATCCAGCGATGTGGAACGAAGCAGCTTCCCGAAGGATGTGAGCCTATCCTCGTCCGGAAGCAGTTCTCCTGCCTCATCCCGTTCATCTGTCATGGTCCGGAATTTATACAGCTTAAATATCTTCTCATCCTTCCCGGGTCTGTCCTGAGTGAAAAGCACCGGGCTGCCAAGCTTGCTTCGCACCATTGCCGCCGTTCCAAGCATGACCGGACTGAGCATGACCAGTGCGGAAGCCGAAAGGAAGGCATCCAGCGGTCGTTTCACATAGGCTTCATATGGTCCCGCAGGCCGGTGTCCGTCCTTATTCTCTTTTCTATCTTTTTGCTCCGCAAGGGCAGCAACCATAGCAGCCACAGCTCCCGCTGCCGTCACCGTGCAAAGCAGTTTTTTCATGATTTTCACAGGCTTCCTCCTATGATTTTTAATTGACTCATTATACGTTATCTTTTCTGATTCGTCAAACGAAGAAACTCTTTACCGTACATCAAAAAGATACAGCATTTCCCGGGGCACAAAGGCTTTTACCCGTATTCCCTCCGGAAGATATTCCTCGGAAACCAGCTTTCCCTTCTTTCTCACTGCGGCAACAACCCCTGCTTTGTCAAAGGGAAGCACCGTATCCACCTCGGCCATGCCTTCCATGAGAAGCGCATCCAGTTTTTCCAGAAGCCGAGGGATTCCCTCCCCTGTTTTTGCGGAAATCCGTACCGTATGCGACGCCCTGTCGTCCCGGAAATGTACCTCCATTCCCGCCAGTCTGTCCATTTTATTATAAACCGTAAGTACCGGCTTATCTCTGATCTCCAGCAGATCCAGCACCTGATACACCGTTCTCTGATAGGTTTCCCATTCCGGGTCGGAGGCATCCACGACATGGATCAGAAAATCCGCATATCCGGCCTCCTCCAGCGTACTGCGGAAGGCCTTGATCAGCTCCGTGGGGAGCTTGCGGATAAAACCCACCGTGTCCGTCAGAAGAAGCTGTTGTTTATCCGGAAGAAGCAGTTCCCTTGTGGTGGTATCCAGTGTGGCAAAAAGCTTATCCTCTGCCAGTATCCCCGCATCCGTAAGGGTATTCAGGAGGGTTGATTTCCCCGCGTTGGTATAACCTACAATGGCCGCGACAGGAATCTTCTTTTTTGTCCTTTCCTTCCGGTTTAATTCCCGGTGTGCTACTACCTCCTCCAGTTCCCGGGACAACTGTGCGATCCGGTTTCTAACAACACGTCGGTCCTGCTCCAGCTTCTTCTCACCCGGGCCTCGGGTTCCGATTCCGCCTCCCAGCCGGGAAAGCTCCGTTCCCTTTCCTGCAAGCCGGGACAGATTATAGCGGAGCTGTGCCAGCTCCACCTGGAGTTTTCCTTCCCCTGTGCGGGCATGGGCTGCGAAAATGTCCAGTATCAGGCCGGTCCGGTCGATCACTTTTACGGAGAGAGCCTGTTCCAGATTTTTCTGCTGTGCCGGTGAGAGCTCATCATCTGCGATCACAAGCTCTGCATTTCTTTCGGCTACCAGATCCCGCAATTCCTCGATCTTACCGCTGCCCAGGTAGGTACCCGGTTCCGGCCGCTCCCTTTCCTGAATCAGCGTTCCCACCACCTCCGCACCTGCTGTGCGGGCCAGCTCCTCCAGCTCTCTCAGCAGAGGCTCCGGATCCGGTTCCTCCGGCAGATGTACGGCAATAAGAAACGCCCTTTCCATATGCTTTTGTTCGGAGTATTCATTCCGGTTCATATCCTTACTCCATCAAGATCCTACGTGCTTAGGATGGTATCTCCTCGGCATCCCTTCAGCTTTGAGATCCTACGCGCTCAGGATGATATCCGTGCTTAATTACATCTAACCCAGGAGTTCTTTCACTTCCGTAAGGGACGGAAGGATCTTCCATGCTTTCTCCCTCATTTCATCATTCGGTTCAAGAAGATCCGGCACCATGATGGAGGTCATTCCCGCTGCCGCAGCAGCACGGATTCCGTTATAGGAATCTTCGATCACAAGGCAGTTTTCCGGAGCGGTCTGCATCACTTCCGCCGCCTTAAGGAAGATGTCAGGCTCCGGCTTACTCCGGGTAACCTGATCACCGCCCACCACCCTGGAAAAGTAATCCAGAAGTCCGGCATCCTTAAGCTGTCTTCTGACTACCTCCGTTTTCGTGGAAGAAGCAATGGCGGCAGGTATGCCCTTTTCCGTCAGATATTGAAGCAGTTCCTCCGTACCGGTCTTTACCGGCAACTGTCCCTCCGCATGATACCTTTCCCAGAAAAGGCCAGAGGTATCACGCGTGAACTCTTCCACCGGGAAATCCTCCCCGCAGGAATCCAGAAGGATCTGTCGTGTCATGGCAGAGTTGGTGCCGATGCAGCGATGACACACCTCTTCCACATTGTTCATTGCGTATTTCTTTCCCACTGCGATGCAGCATTCCAGGTAGATCCTCTCCGAATCAAAGATTACCCCGTCCATATCGAAAATGACTGCTTCCGTTTTTATCATGTGTGCTCCTTGATATATTTATCCACGCGCTGCTTCAGCTGATGATAATAGCAGGGACCGGTTTCCAGGATCACCTTATGGTATTCCACCGGATCAAACTTCGATCCCAGAGCATTTTCCGCATAGGTCCGCAGATCTGCCATTTCATAATATCCCATACTATAGCTCAGATAAGACGAAGCATCGCCCACAAGCATATTATAAAACTCCTGCGCACCTTCACTTTTATCTGTCAGGTCATTCTCTTTCAAATAGTTTTCTATATCCTTTACCGTCCAACCCTCATAGTTGATCTTCAGATCGATAAAACTTTGTATAAGCACAATGTATTCACGGTTTATATTCGCCAGTCTGGATATCGTCTTTGCATATTTATTTCCGTTGAAATCACAATTGCTCACTGCCTGATAAGCTGTATAAACAGCCCAGCCTTCCATGTACCCCAGCTCCAGAAAGAGCCTGCGGACGAGAGACGGATTCGTCCTTGCAAAATACATATTCTGATACATGTGCCCCGGGTAGCCCTCATGCGCCAGAGTTTCATAGGGTTCCGTCACACTCCCGGCATTTACACGGATAAGATTTCCATCTGGATTATCTATGGGCGGGAACATATAGAACGCCCCTGTTGCGATTGAGACCTTTTCCAGCGTTTTACTCATGTTGGCGATGGAGTATGGGATGGAATCCGTTTTAGGAAAATCCCCCATGGATTTTTCCATGATCTGATCCATCAATTCTTTTAATGGGATCTCCTTCTGATAATCGAAGAGGGTTTTGGCATTGTCAATATAGTATTCATAGCCATCCGGATCCGAATAATAAACCTCATACATCTCCTGATGAAGTTCATTTTCTCTCCGCTGCATATAATCGATCATTTCCTGCGGCGTTTTATCACTTCCCGTGTTCTTCTTGAGAAGCAAAGCGTAATACTCATTTCCCTCCTGTCCGTAGCTGCAAAGGCCTCCCTGAACCTTTCCTTTTCCCTTCCAGCTCTGGAAGGTTTTCTTCATATCCTCATAAGCAGGCAGGAAAGCCTTCTCCACTGCTTCCCTATTCCTTTTTTTGAATTCTTCCCTCTCCGTCTCTGTAAGGAATGTGATACCATCCATGCACTCGTTAAAATAAGCCACCATGAAACTATCGTCCGTATCTTCCTTCAGGATCTCATCGCACTGGCCGATCATCACATCCAGTATACCGTCCTCCAGACCGTAACCCTCTTCAACCTTTTTCTCTTCCCCCTCCAGTTCGGCGCGAATATAATCAGGGAGCTGATTCACCAGGGTGATATAGTCCTCCACTGCTTCTTTGGAGTAGAAATCATAGGTTGTAAAAACCAGAGGGATTTCCTCCTGCAAACCACGTGACGGTGAAAAAGAATGCTTCAGCCGGTAATACTCCAGCTCCGCCCGACTGATCTTCAGTTCATCCAAAAGATATTCCAGATCAAATGCCTGCTGTTCCGTGAGAGTTTTTCTGTCAATCGCTTCAAAAGTACTGATCCAGTATGTTGTTCTCTCCTTTTCCTTTTCCACAGTTTCTTTTGCTGAGGCAGCAGCTCCCCAGCCAACCTCGGGAGCCGGTATCCCCAGGCTGTCCCCATTGCGTAAATGGTCTTTATAGCTAAGCGTGCTCTTTGTCACCCTTTCCCTGAAAAATTCAAGGAAAAGATTGTTAAGTTCCTCGTTTTCAACTGCAGCATAGGTCGTCTCCTCCGTTGTGTCCTCGGTAGTCGGAGCCTGTGTATCCTCCGTGGAAGGCTGAATGCTCGGAAGCTCCTCTGTCCTGTCACCGGAGCCGCCTCCGGTATTCGCTTCGGCAAAGGGATCATCCTCTGTTGCAAAGAGGTTGAAAATGCTTCCTGTCTTCTCTCCGGTCATCGTCTGTTCTTTCCCGCAGCCACAGAGGGAAAGAGAAATTGCGGCTATCAGTAGAAGGGACACCCAGTACCTTACTCTCTTCGGGAAAAGAGTTTTTCTTCTGTTCATATCGTCACTCCTTATCGTAAGTATTCTTCCCCATAAAATCATGATGCTGGGGCCAAAGGGGTTTTGCCCCCGGCTGAATATTCGCATCGCATGGTCCTTTTGACCCTGTCATCAAATCATTAGTCGTTCATAACCTTGTATTTTACATGATTCACGGTCTTCACACAAGTGTAAAATATGCGTAGATCTGTGCAAAAAACCCGGGGCAGTGCTGAACGGTTCAGAACTTCCCCGGGTTATTATTATTTTCCTTCTCTTTCTGCCATCCGGATACGGAGAACGGAACGTTTCAGTGCCAGTTCAGCCTTACCACCATCCCCGGCATTATCCTCCAGTTTCCTTTCCGCTCTGATCCGTGCTTCCTCCGCACGGTTTTTATCAATCTCCTCCGGCCACTCCACAGCTTCCGCAAGGATCGTGATCTTATCCGGGAGGATCTCCGCAAAGCCCGAATGCAGGGCAGCCTCCCGGCATTCCTTCCCGTTATGGATCCGGAGAATTCCGGGATCCAGTACCACGGTTGTAGGAACATGCTTAGGGAAAATTCCCACATCACCGTCAGTGGTGGTGAATTCTACGAAAGTCGCTTCGCCACGGAAGAATTCCCGCTCGGGAGTAATGATAATCAGTTGTAACGTATCTGCCATGGCACACCTCTTATAAATCACAGAATCACTCACAACTCCGGATGACTTATCATCTGTCAATCCAAAAAGCGAAGCATTCTATACAGCCGATCTTCGGGGTATTTTACTTACTGCCCTTGCTTTCTTTATACCTGGCCACTACCTCGTTGATGGCGCCTGCATTCAGGAAGAAGCTCTCGGGGATCTCGTCATGCTGACCTTCAAGGATCTCCTTGAAGCCCTGAATGGTCTCCTCAACCGGTACATATTTACCATCCGTTCCTGTGAACTGCTGTGCAACATAGAAGGGCTGAGACAGGAAACGCTGGATCTTCCGTGCACGGGATACCGTAAGCTTATCTGCCTCGGACAGCTCATCCATGCCCAGAATAACGATGATATCCTGCAGCTCCTTGTATTTCTGAAGCGTCTCCTGTACGCCGCGGGCCACCTTATAGTGCTCCTCACCCACGATCCTCGGATCCAGGATCCGGGAGGTGGACTCCAGCGGATCGACCGCAGGATAGATACCCAGCTCCACGATGGAACGGGAAAGCACCGTTTTTGCGTCCAGATGGGCAAATGTTGTAGCCGGAGCAGGATCCGTCAGGTCGTCCGCTGGCACATACACTGCCTGAACGGAGGTGATGGAACCATTCTTTGTCGATGTGATCCTCTCCTGCAGTGCACCCATTTCCGTCTGCAGTGTGGGCTGATAGCCTACGGCTGAGGGTACACGTCCCAGCAACGCCGAAACCTCAGAACCCGCCTGGGTAAACCGGAAAATGTTGTCAATGAAAAGCAGCACATCCTTATGGGATACATCACGGAAATACTCCGCCATGGTAAGTCCTGTCAGACCTACCCGCATTCTTGCCCCGGGGGGCTCATTCATCTGACCGAAGACCATGGTGGTCTTATTGATAACCCCTGAGCCCATCATCTCATAGTAGAGATCATTTCCCTCACGGGTCCGCTCACCAACACCGGTAAAGACGGAATACCCGCCGTGCTCCGTAGCGATGTTGCGGATCAGTTCCTGGATCAGCACTGTCTTTCCGACACCCGCGCCGCCAAAGAGTCCGACCTTACCACCCTTCTGATAAGGGCAGAGAAGATCCACAACCTTGATACCGGTCTCCAGGATCTCCGTATCCGTAGACTGCTCGGAAAAGGCAGGAGCCTTCCGGTGTATGGGGTGCCTCTCCTTTGTCTCGGGAGCAGGCTTCTGGTCAATGGGATCACCCAGCACATTGAAAATGCGTCCCAGTGTTTCCTCTCCCACCGGAACACTGATGGGTCCTCCCGTAGCCACTGCTTCCATACCGCGCACCAAACCGTCCGTGGGTCCCAGTGCGATACAACGTACCGTATCATCTCCCAGATGCTGGGCTACTTCTACAGTGAGAGTCTCCTCACTGTTCTTTCTTTTGATCCGGATCGCATCATTGATGTCCGGAAGCTCTCCGGACGCAAAACGGATATCCAATACGGCTCCGATGATCTCCGTGATTTTGCCGATTGACCTTTTTGCTGATGTTTCTGCCACGATAGCTTCTCCTTAATTATTTCGTATAAATGACATTCCGATTTAAATCGAAGTCCTTCCACAGCCTGTATATGGGATACTCCCGAACTCTTTCCAGAGTTCATTCGCCTACCCTTAAATGATACTATGTAAGCGCTTCCGCACCGGCTACGATCTCTGTCAACTCCTGAGTAATGGAGCCCTGACGTGCCCTGTTATACTGCAGTTCCAAAGTACTGATCATGTCCTGGGCATTCTCGGTTGCGGAATCCATTGCCTGCATACGTGCCGCATTTTCCGATGCAATAGCCTCAAGAAATGCTCCGTAGATCAGGTTTGTCATGTATTTCGGAATGATCTCGTTCAGGATCTTTTCTTCCGGATGGTAATGATCCATGACCGATCCGAAAAACACCATATCGCGTTCGATACCGCTGTTGGACATGCCATAATTCATCTGAAGATTCTGATCCTGCTCGGATTCTTCCAGTACCGCCGCCATATCCTCAGCAAAATCCTCCTTGGAGAGGGGGATCATTTTCCGAAGAGTGGGAATGTGAGTAACCGTATTCCGGAAATCCGTATAAGCCACATAGATCTCGTCGATCTCGCCTGCATTGAAGCGTTCCATAAGGGTTTTCGTAATGGCAATACAGTCATTATAGAGCGGTTCGTTGATAATGTCGGACTCGTCCCATTCCACATGATAGCCCTTGCGCTTCAGACCTTCAATGCCCTTTCTGCCGATACCGAAGATCAGGGTATTCTCCTTATCAAAGCCGTAGGAATCCACCAGCTTTACGATATTGGAATTATATCCGCCGGCCAGTCCCCTGTTGGAAGAAAGGACTATCACCGCCTTTTTCCCGGAACTGTCTTCCTTCAGGAAACGGTTGTCCAGATCCCAGGTTTTGGCCAGGATCGAGCAGATCGTTCTGTAGAGCGCCTCAAAATAAGGTGAATTGGCTTCCACCCTGGCTCTGGCTTTCTGCAGCTTCACCGTAGACACAAGCTTCATAGCCTTGGTGATCTGCTGCGTACTCGTCACACTCTCTTTTCTTCTTTTTATGCTTCGCATAGAAGGCATGATCTAATTCCTCCATACGGCCTTACGATTCGGAAGGGCTCTGCATTTTCTTCTTGGTTTCCACGATTGCGTGAACAAGCATCTTCTCAACGTCTTCTTTTATCTCTTTCTCCTCACGAATCCGGCTAAAGATGTCCGGTTCATAGTTGGAAATGTACTCAAAGAGCGCCTCTTCAAATGCTGCAATCTGATTCACGGCAATGTCCAGCAGGTAATGCTTTACGGCCGCATAAATGATCACCGTCTGCTTTTCCACCGGCAACGGCTTATACTGGGGCTGAACCAGGATCTGACGGATCCTTTCGCCCTGTGCCAGCTTCTCCTTTGTGTCATCATCCAGCTCAGAACCGAACTGGGAGAAAGCAGCCAGCTCACGGTATTGCGCCAGCTCCACACGAATGGGAGCGGCAATCTTCTTCATTGCCTTGATCTGCGCGGCACCACCCACCCGGGATACGGAAAGTCCGGGATTGACGGCCGGGCGGAAACCGGAATTGAACATTTCCGTCTCCAGATAGATCTGTCCGTCTGTAATGGAAATAACGTTGGTGGGAATGTACGCCGAAACGTCTCCCGCCTGCGTCTCAATGATGGGAAGTGCGGTAAGGGATCCTCCGCCGTACTCTTCAC